>QKGU01000304.1 GCA_003250325.1 Paludibacter sp. | reverse complement strand
ACTAAGCCGGCAATAATTAAGACTATGCCCGATATTCCGGCAATTCCAAAGCCCGGAATCACAAAAATTTCCAATCCGAGCAAGACCAGTCCTATTATAAAGATGATTATTTCCCAGTTCGCAGCAAGTCCATCGATATAAAGCGGAGCAAAATAAAGTACCGCAGCAGTTATTGCCACTCCCAACGGGAATCCGATACCCGGCGTTTGTAATTCAAAATAAATCCCGCCTATAATCAGCATTATAAGCAAACCCTGAATAACCGAACTCATCAAAAAACCCTTTATATTATCCCAGGCACTCGGTTCAAAAGGTATCAGTTCGTAATTGTCATATTTCAGTTGTTTTTCCAAAACTTCATCCACGCTTTCGGCTATTCCCTCACAATAACCATACTTCACCGCTTCGCGAGCAGTGAAAGTCAATGTTTTTCCGGAATCAATAATATTAGGAATTACCGTTCTGTCATCGACCATCGCTTCGGCAATCAGCGGATCACGTTTCCATTTATAGGTAGTATCATTCCCGTTTATTATAGTATCTTTTCCGTGTGACTCAGCCGTAGCACGCATAGTAGCACGCATGTACGACTGATATTTATCCGGCATTTGAGCTCCAGTTTCGTTTACAACAGTAGCAGCTCCAATACTCGCACCCTCACGCATAAATATTTTATCGCACGCTATAGCTATCAATGCTCCTGCCGATGCCGCATTATTATCCACAAATACATAAACCGGCAATTTGCTATTAATAATTTTCGTACGAATAGAATCAGCATATACCACTTCGCCACCATAAGTATTCATGTGTATCAATATAGCATCAGCTTTTATTGAATTTGCCTCAGAAAATCCTTTCTGTACATAAATCCATGTAGTACTGCCAATTTCCTTTTTCAAATCGATTGAAAAAACTTTTTTTGATACATTTTCGGCTCTAATTACAACAAAATTCAATGTTGTAATGATTACAAATATTAAAATATTATAAAATTTACTCATTTGGTTAATAATTTTCTCCAAATATACAAAAGATAAAAAAATAATAATTACATTTGTATCGAAAATCTAGAACAAATATTTTTTCGAAGAGTTCTTTATTATTTCCATCCTTCAGTATAGACAACTGACAATCATCAAATTACCCCTAAAGAAGGGTAATATTCAAGAAACGATTCGTTTTAGATGAAGACAACGAATGTAGGGTTATCCTCTATGTTTAATTTATTCACACACAAAACAAGAAAAGTATGAAAAACGTTCAATTTGAAAATGATTTAGTTGCATTACAGAGTAACATGAGAAATTTTGCATTCTCCCTGACATTGAACAAAGATGATGCAGAAGATTTGTTACAGGACACGACCCTTAAGGTGTTGGATAACCAGGAAAAATTTACAAACAATGTCAATTTTAAAGGTTGGGTACTTACAATAATGAAGAACATCTTCATTAACAACTATCGCAAAATTGTTCGTAATCAAACTGTAGTTGACAAGACTGAGGATTTACACCACCTTAATTTACCGCAAAACTCTGGATTTGATAGTCCGGAAGGTTCCTACGCCATTGGCGAAATTTCAAATAGTATCGCTTCTTTTGCGGATGAATATAGAATTCCGTTCTCAATGCATATACAGGGATTCAAATACGAAGAAATTGCTCAAACTATGAATTTACCTATCGGCACAGTAAAAAGCCGTATATTCTTAGCTAGAAAAAGACTTCAGGATCAACTCAAAGATTATCGTTATTAAATAGATAAAGTATTAAATTTCAACATAAAGCCGGAGTGAATGCTACTTCGGCTTTTTTTAAATTTATATCAATTAAAACTATGAATACCGCTATTGTCATGCTAGGCAGCAACCTCGATCCGGAATTCAATCTGGAATTGGCGAAGGAAAAATTATCAGATTACTTTGACATCACGAAGCAAAGTAATATACTGATAAACAAGCCTGTTGGCAATAAGTACAAAAATGATTTTCATAATCAGGCCCTCAAACTACTATCGGTTGAGACGGCCGAAGAAACAAGATATATTTTCAAAGAAATAGAAATGGAAATGGGAAGAATTCCCGAAAGCAAGAAAAAAGGAGAAGTCCCCATCGATATTGATCTGATTTTTTGGAATGACATTCAGGTGGATACCGATTATAACCATTTCGATTTCGTAACAAAATGCGTCGATGAAATACGCTGACTTTGTCTGAACTTCATACAAGAAAATCGTTGCGATTTAACCTCCCTCTCTCCTACCGTTCCAACATCTCGTTTCCCACTTTATAGTTGGTAATTGTAAAATTTGAATTTAAATTGAGTATATTTGTACTTGAAATAAATAAACACGTTTGTCGACGTATTCAATTTTATAAATCATGAAACATTTCCCTCCATCCGAACTAATTATAAATAATGATGGAAGTATTTTCCATCTACATTTGAAACCCGAACAATTGGCTGATAATGTAATCCTGGTAGGCGACCCCGGACGTGTCGCACTGATTGCCGAATATTTCGATTCGCAGGAATGCTCTGTTTCCAGTCGCGAATTCAACACCATAACCGGGATGTATAAAGGGAAACGAATTTCTGTAATATCAACAGGGATCGGAACCGATAACATCGACATCGTGATGAACGAGCTGGATGCTTTATCGAATATCGATTTAGAAACAAGAACCGAAAAAAGCGAATTTCGTCAACTATCGATAATACGTATCGGGACTTCGGGCGGGATGCAACCCGATATACCATTAGGAAGCTTTCTAATTTCAGAAAAATCGATCGGATTCGATGGAATGCTCAACTTTTATGCCGGACGCGATTCGGTCAGCGATCTGGAATTTGAAGAAGAATTGAAAAAGCAATTGGACTGGAATCCGAAACTGGCATCACCGTATATTGTGAGTGCCGACGAAGATCTGGTTGAAAAAATAGGAAAGGACGATATGCTGAAAGGTGTAACCATCTCGGCAAATGGATTTTACGGCCCTCAGGGAAGAGTGCTGCGAATTGATTTGGCTGACATGAACCTGAATGACAAAATAGAAAAGTTCAGATACAAAGATTATAAAATTACCAATTACGAAATGGAAGGTTCCGCCATAGCCGGACTTTCGGCATTAATGGGACACAAAGCAATGACGGTATGTTGCATCATAGCCAATCGCCGCGTGGAGGCTGCAAATACCGATTACAAACCGTATATTGAAAAATTGGTGACTACTGTTCTCGACAGAATCTAACAAACAATGATTAAGGATAAAGCTTCATACCGATATTATGTAAAAAGAGATTTGGCTGCTTACGAACTGAAGCATCTGTCTCTTTACAATTATTTTTGGATGAGTTCGGTACGGTTTCAGCTTCGGTTGCGAAAAATAGAATATCTGTACAACGTAAAGAGAAAAAACATTTTTTCAAAGGTGCAATTATTCATTTTACAAATTCTCAATCACAGGTTGGCAACGCGTTTAGGTTTTTCCATCCCCAAAAATGTATTTGGCCCGGGACTTTGTCTGGTTCATTATGGAACCATTGTGGTTAGTCACAAATGCCAGATCGGAGAAAATTGCAGGATTCATCCGTCTACTTCTATCGGCGATTATAACGGAACTCCGGTTATCGGAAACAATGTTTATATTGGCCCAGGCGCGAAGCTTTTCGGACCGATAAAAATTGGAAATAATGTAGCCATTGGGGCTAATGCGGTTGTGAATTGCGATATTCCGGACAATGTTACCGTTGGAGGAATTCCGGCAAAAGTAATTTCGCAAAAATCATCGATTGAAAATGGTGTTTTTCCTCAAAGCTTATTTGACTAAAAATGAATAATTCGACTATAGCAGCTATCTCAACAGCGCCCGGTTCAGGCGGAATTGCAGTAATAAGAGTCTCCGGAGAAGATGCTCTTACAATGTGTAACGACCTGTTTGTACCATACAAAAAGAACAAAACCATTAATGAACAAGCGCCACAAACGGTTAACTTCGGAAACATCGTAAACGAGAAGAACGAAATTATTGATGAAGTCCTTGTGAGTGTTTTTCATGCTCCGAATTCGTTTACCGGCGAAAACACGGTGGAAATTTCGTGTCATGGTTCGCAATATATTCAGCAACAAATTCTTCATCTATTGTTAGATCGCGGTTGTGAGTTGGCCAAGCCTGGTGAATTTACCCAAAGAGCTTTCCTGAACGGGAAAATGGACTTGTCGCAAGCGGAAGCAGTGGCCGACTTAATTGCATCGACTTCGGCTGCTTCGCACCGAATGGCCATGAGCCAAATGCGTGGAGGTTTTTCGAACGAATTGCAAAGTTTAAGAACGCAGTTGCTCAATTTTGTTTCGTTGGTAGAGCTCGAACTCGATTTTACAGAGGAAGACGTAGAATTTGCCAATCGCTCCCAATTAAAAGAATTAGCAACCAACATACAAATCGCCATTTCGAAACTTTCGGAAACCTTCCGTGTAGGAAATGCTCTAAAAAAAGGAATTCCGGTTGCGTTGGTGGGAGAAACGAACGTTGGAAAATCGACGCTGCTGAATGTACTGCTAAACGAAGAAAAAGCCATTGTTTCGGACATTCACGGAACAACGCGGGACGTAATTGAAGATTCCATTCACATAAAAGGCATTCATTTCCGGTTTATCGACACGGCTGGGATAAGAGATACGAAAGACAAAATCGAAAACATGGGCATCGAGAGAACCTATCAGAAGATAGAACAGGCGAGCATCGTGCTTTGGATTTTGGATTGCACCCAACTGAACGAGCACATGGAGTGGCTCACTGATAGAATCTTATCAAAATCCACGGGCAAGAAAATTATTTTGGTTTTTAATAAAATTGACAAAATAGGAGAAGAAGAACGTGTGGTTCTTTCCCAACTGTTTGAAGATTTTAAAGGCGAGCGCATCTATATTTCCGCACGCGAAAAGATTAATACAGAGAAATTGCAGGAAGCTTTAGTAAAGGCCGCTCAATTACCTGAAATTCATCCCGGCGATGTCGTAGTCAATAATATCAGACATTTCGAAGCACTGCAACGTGCTCACACCTCTATTTGCAGAGTACTCGATGGACTTGATGCCGAAATTTCCGGTGATTTTCTGTCGCAGGATATTCGGGAGTGCATGCATTATCTGGGTGAGATCACAGGGCAAATCACTAATGACGAAATTCTGGGAAATATCTTTGGGAAGTTCTGTATCGGAAAGTAACTCCTCCTTCAATTTTGTACATTTCACTTAAAAAGAAAATAATTTATTAAACAAAATCATTTATTTTGTAGCTACGAATAATTGAAATCGTTTTATATAATAACGTGCGGAGAATAAATAGTCGACCCTTAAAAAGTCCATAAACATAAGATTATCAGTAAAATAAATCTTAAAAGTGTTGTGTATATCTGCAAGTTTTAGTATATTTGATGCATAAATCTTGCAAATATATTATGCTATCAAAGAAGAAA
>QKGU01000299.1 GCA_003250325.1 Paludibacter sp. | reverse complement strand
TATTCATCCTGAAGTTTGATCATCTGCTGATCGGTCGTTTTGCCAACGGTCAATAAGTTAATCTTCATTTGTTTAAGTGTTTCACTCTTTTTGGCTTGCTATTTGTTGCAATTAAAAAACAGTCAAAATGTTTGGCTGTAAATAATTAATTAATGTATTTTTGCAGTGTGTTTTAGTATTACAATGCAAATATGGCATTTTTTAACGAGAAAACATTTCAAACAAAAAATGTTTTTTCATAAAAATAACTTGTATGAAAACAATAAAATTACTTTTACTCAGTTTCTGCTTGATTTGCGCCATACCTATGATTAATGCACAATCTTCGGAAGTGCCTTCTGAAATTATATCAGCCCTTGGCAGTGGAAATGCCAGTCAACTTTCAGGTTACTTAAACGATAATGTGGAATTGGTGATCGATAACAAGAATGATATTTTTAGCAAACAACAGGCCACCGGTATCATTGTCGATTTTTTCAGAAAAAATAAAGTTTCTGCGTTTCAGTTGCTTCATAAAGGGAATAAAGATGCAGCCAGTTTTGCTATCGGAACCCTGAAGACAGCTACCGGAACTTTCAGAGTGTATGTATTAACCCGTAAAAACGAGATTCAACAACTACGAATCGAACCTTCAAATGACTAACGATTTCGAACAACTTATTTCACTTTGGTTTGCCGAAGATATTGGTGATGGCGATCATACCACGCTTTCGTGCATTCCGGCTACCGCAGTAGGAAAATCCCAGTTAATAATTAAAGAAAACGGCGTATTGGCCGGAGTTGAAGTAGCCCGCGAAATATTCCGTGCTTTCGACCCCGAGCTGAAAATGACCGTTTATATTCAGGATGGTGCCGAAGTAAAAGTTGGTGATATCGCTTTCGTTGTAGAAGGAAAAATTCAGTCGCTTTTGCAAACTGAACGTTTGATGCTGAATGTAATGCAACGCATGAGTGGTGTTGCTACCCGTACCCGGGAATATGTAAAAGCACTCGAAGGAACAAAAACCCGCGTGCTCGATACCCGCAAAACTACTCCGGGATTGCGCTTGTTGGAAAAAGAAGCCGTGAAAATTGGAGGTGGTGTGAATCACCGTATCGGACTTTACGATATGATATTGCTGAAAGATAATCACGTGGATTTTGCAGGAGGAATTGATAAAGCGATTCTGAGGGCTAAAGATTATCTGAAAGAAAAAGGTAAAGATCTGAAAATCGAAATTGAAGTGCGTAATTTCGACGAACTGGCACAGGTGATGGCTGTTGGTGGAGTTGATCGCATAATGCTTGATAATTTCACTCCCGAAAATACCCGCAAAGCTGTAGATATAATCGCTGGAAAATACGAAACAGAATCGTCAGGCGGAATTACATTTGCAACGCTGAAAGAATATGCCGAATGCGGTGTTGATTATATTTCGGTGGGTGCGCTCACACATTCAGTTAAAAGTCTGGATATGAGTTTTAAGGCCGTTTAAGCAACGAAAATAAAATATAATGAAAGGCGATTGTTCAAGGAATGATCGCCTTTTTTGTGCTTACCACGCTGCTATTTCATCGATCATAAGCATACTTTTATTCGATCGGTTAAGAGCAACTTCGGGACAAGCTCCTGCGTCTTTAAGTTGTAATTTTAGGAAACGCACTTCTGTTTTTGCAAAACTAAGTTCCGGTCTGAATATCTCCCATGTTGGTGTTGCAGGAGTGGTTAATTCTTTTTTGGAAAGCAGTTGGTAATTCTCGCCATCGGTTGAACCAAAGAGTTTTATTTCCGGTGAAAGTCGTGCACAAAAACCAGGTGCACTTAGTAATCCGACTGAGAATTTTGAAATTTCTTTTGGTTCTTTCAAATCGATAATTATTTCCGTGTCGCTTTCGTCTCTGATACTCAGCCATTGGTTGGATACTTTCGTATTTCCTTTTACTCCATCGGTAAGCGGAAATACATTGCCTCCATTGTATCCGGTATTTTTTACATTGAGTGAATAATTTGCTCCCGTAAGTTTACTCACTATGTACGACTTTGAACTTGATTTTCCTAATTTCTCTCCTTTTTCGAATGCTGAAGCGGTGATTTCAGCTGATTCATTTAAAATAAACGGAGTTGTATAAACACGTTCTTTTCCGTTTATCGAATATTTTATTTTCGCGTTGGGATAATCGCAGTTCAAAGTAATTTGTAATTTGTTGTCGGCAGTTAAGTTCGATTGGAAACTGACCGAATAAAATGCGTTGGAAGGTTGGATGTTTAGTTGTTTGTATCGAGCAAACTGAGTCGGCATTCGTCTGCAAAATAAATCCCAGCTTCGGTTGTCTTTGTTGCACCAAAGCACTTCGGACATGGCTGCAATTCTCGGAAAAACCATGTATTCCACATTTTCAGTTGTCGCCATATATTCCGTCCAAACATTGGCTTGTGCTCCAAGAATGTGTGTCGATTCCTGCTCTGTGAGTTCGGTGGGAATTGGTTCGAAGGAATAAACTTTGCTTAATGGAGTGAATCCACCAATAGTAGTAGGCTCTGTTTCGGGATCGGACTGATAAAAATCGAAATAGCAGGCTGATGTTGGAGTCATGATAACATCGTGCCCTGATTTTGCTGCAGCGATACCACCACGAATTCCGCGCCAGGACATAACCGTAGCGTCCGGAGCAAGTCCGCCATCCAGAATTTCGTCCCAGCCAATGATTCTTCTTCCTTTTGAATTAACGAATTTTTCAATCCTTTTTATGAAATAGCTTTGCAGTTCATGCTCATCTTTCAGGTTCTCACGTTTTATTATTGCCTGACAATCTGCGCATTGTTGCCAGCGTGTTTTCGGACATTCGTCGCCTCCAATATGGATATATTTGCTCGGGAAAATATCCATGATTTCGGTCAGTACATTTTTTAAAAATTGAAAAGTAGTATCGCGGGGACAATATACGTCTTCGAAAATTCCCCATTTTGTTGCTACTTTAATATTCGGATTGTTATTGCACGATAGATATGGATACGCAGCTAATGCGGCCTGAGCGTGTCCGGGCATTTCAATTTCAGGAATTACCTGTATAAATCGGTCGGCGGCATACTTCACTATTTCGCGGGCTTCTTCCTGTGTGTAATATCCTTCGTGAGGTTTTCCGTCAAATTCCTGCGGAAATCTTTCGTAATAATATCCAATCAGCGTTTCTGCACGTTTTGAACCTATTTCGGTGAGTTTGGGATATTTCTTTATTTCGATTCTCCAACCCTGATCGTCAGTCAAATGCCAATGGAAACGGTTCAACTTGTGAATGGCCATAGCGTCAATATATTTCTTGATAAATTCTAATGGAAAATAATGACGACAGACATCCAAATGCAATCCGCGATAAGAAAAACGGGGTTTGTCAGTGATTTCGGCTGCTGGAACTATCCATTTTGTTGATTTTGCTTTTGTTTTTCCATAAATCTCGGGTGGCATCATTTGATACAAAGTTTGCAAACCGTAAAAAATTCCATTCGGAGTGCTTGCTTCAATAGTGATGTTTTTTGCCGAAACATTCAGTTGATAAGCTTCAGTGTTTTCAGATTTGTCTGTCGAAAGTTTGAAAACGATATTATTTGATATGGCGGATTCTCTATCAGCTTTTTTCAGTTTGAAGCTGGAAACCAATTCTATTTGATTGGAAAACTGTTCCACTAATTTTTTTAGTTCAGGATTTTCCGCATCATAAATAATGTTTGTCTGCTTTTTGAATGCAAATTTTCCTTTTTGAGGAATTAAATGTTGCGGATAGGGAATGATGTTGAAATTTGTTGCCATAACCCGTGAAATTGAAAGAACGAGAATTACTCCAAAAATTATTTTCTTTTTCATCTTTTCCTGAAATTTCATTTTCTTAATGATCTGATTATTGTTGAATTTGTAGGATTACAAATATACAATTATTATGGATAAATAGACCGAAATTATTTCAATGTACAATTATGGTGGTGCAGGGCTTTTTTGTGTTAGATTTTGTGGTTTGCGTTTTCAGTTTATTTGTTTGAATTATAATTGATTGTGTTAAAATAGAATTAAAAAACTGAAAAAATAAACGAATTTCAATTGCTAAAAAAAATAAATACTTACTTTAGCGTCCTGAAAACTAACGACAAAAAAGATCATGCTAATAATTGGAATTGCAGGAGGAACTGGTTCAGGAAAAACAACCGTTGTTCGTAAAGTACTTGAAAGTTTGCCTGCCAGTGAGGTGGTTATTTTACCTCAGGATTCGTATTATCGGGATAGCAGTTATCTTCCGTTGGAAGAAAGGCTCGAGATGAACTTTGATCACCCGGACTCTATCGAGTTTGAATTGTTGGTGAAACATCTGAAAGATCTTAGAAAAGGAAAAGCGATTGACCAACCGATTTACTCTTATCTCACCTGTACACGGTCGGACGAAACAATTCTTGTTAATCCATGTCATGTTATTATTATTGAAGGTATTTTGGTGCTTACAAATCCGGAACTTCGTAAAATGATGGATTTGAAGGTATTTGTGGATGCTGATGCCGATGATCGTTTGATTCGCGTTATAAACCGAGATATTGTGGAGCGTGGACGGTCTGTAAACAAAGTAATGGAGCGTTATGAACTAACCGTAAAACCAATGCATCAACAATTTATTGAACCGTCGAAACGTTTTGCTGATCTCATTATTCCTCAGGGTGGCAACAATCATATTGCCATTGATATTTTGACAAAATATATCGAAAATAAGCTTTTTGTCGAAAGTAAAAAATAATAAATTTTTTCTGAAATACAGATTCTTTTCCCGCTATGGAGACTTCCGACTTAGCTAAAATTATGTTTCTCGATATAGAAACAGTTCCAGGAGTTGCCGATTTTTCGGAAATGCCGGAGGAACTGTCTCATCTTTGGGAGGAAAAGTTCTCCTTGATAGTAAAGCGAATGCCGGAGAAATATGAAGATGACCCTTCTGCTGCCAACGGATTCAATACAAGTGCCGGAATTTATGCTGAATTCGGTAAAATAGTTTGCATTTCAGTTGGCTTTATTTTCTTCAAAGGTGAGGAGATGTTTTTCCGGACAAAATCTTTTGCGGGAGACGATGAAAAACAATTGCTAAGTGACTTCAAAGCTTTGATACAAAAATTTTTCTCCACTAAAGATCATACTTTTTGCGGACATAATATAAAAGAGTTCGATATTCCTTATATTTGCAGACGAATGTTGATTAACGGAATACAATTGCCGTCGGTTTTACAGCTTACTGGCAAGAAACCATGGGAAATAAACTTTATTGATACACTTGAACTGTGGAAATTTGGCGATTATAAGAATTATACCTCGCTGAAATTGCTTACGGCTATTTTCGGAATCCCAACACCTAAAGATGATATTGACGGAAGTCAGGTGGCGAGTGTTTATTATCAGGAAAAAAATATTAGTCGAATAGCCACATACTGCCAGAAAGATGTGCTGGCAACTGCGCAGGTTTACCTCAAATTGTCCGGTTACGAATTGATGAAAACTGACAATATTGAACATCTCAATTCGATTTTTTAAAATCCAATCATGCGAAACACACATAAGATATTCGCTCTGTTTATTTTTTTGTTTCTGATCTCTTGTCTGTCAAAAAAAGAAGAAAATAAAGCAGAAGTTGTTTCTGCTGACCTGAGTAATATTTTGGTCAGCGATACATTACGGGTAGCTACAATGTATGGTTCCACATCTTACTTCCTTTTTCGTGACGAGCTAATGGGTTATGATTACGAATTGGCTCAAAACTTCGCGAAATATCTGAATGTAAATTTGAAGATAATTATTGCAAAATCGGAAACTGAAATGATTCAACTTCTCCAGGAACGTAAAGTTGATCTGATTGCATATAATTTCATTGAAACCAAACAGTTAAAACAGGTTTTCAGTTTTGTACTCCCACAATCGGAATCGTATCAGGTGTTGATACAGAATATCGGAAGCAAATCACTTTCATCAGTTACTGATTTGGCTGGAAAAACAGTTTATGTTACGCCAAATAGCATTTTTAAACAGCGTGTTGAAGCCTTGAATGATGAAATTGGAGGGACGATAAATATTGTCGAAGCTGCCGACTCGTTGACTAATGATGATCTGATAGAAATGGTGGCAGATAAGAAAATAGATTATACTGTTGCTTACCGAAAAGTGGGTCTGCTTCATAAGTATTATCACAAAAATCTGGATTGCAGATTGGCGATAGGTTTTAATCAACGAAACGGTTGGTTGGTTCGTTCCGGTAGTACATTTTTGTTGAAATCTGTGCGATTCTGGTCTCAAATGCACGAAACGGAAGATCTTGAGTCTCGACTTTCGGAAAAGTATTGGGATCGAAGTCCTTACTTCGCCATGAAAAAGGTGAAAATTCCAAAAGGTGCTATCTCTCCTTTCGATCCGTTGTTCAAAAAATATGCTCCACTAATCAACTGGGACTGGCATTTATTGGCGGCTGTTGCATTTCATGAGTCCCGATTTGATTCATCTGAAGTCTCGTGGGCAGGAGCTGCGGGGTTGATGCAACTCATGCCACGTACGGCTGCTAATTTCGGACTTGATAAAAAAACGATTCTGAATCCTGAAAAGAATATCGAAGCCGGAGTTCAGTATATCAAGAGCTTGAACATGGCATTCCGTAAAATCGAGAATAAAGAAGAGCGAATTAAATTTATACTTGCAGCTTATAATTCAGGTCCTGCACATATTTTTGATGCAATGGCTTTGGCGGATAAATATGGCAAAAATCCGAATATCTGGTTTAATAATGTAGAATATTTCCTTCTCAAAAAGAGTGAACCGGAGTTTTATAACGACCCGGTTGTGAAATATGGTTCATTTGGTGGAAAAGAGACTGTTCGGTACGTTCAGAACACTCTTGATACTTATGAAAAATATTTATCAAAAAAATAATTACGTTTGTAGGCTGAAAATCTGTTTGTTATTGTCGGATTAGTTGTTTTTGACTATTTTTTGATAAAACCTTTTCCTCCTAAATAGTGTTTATGAAAATAAATTTGTACTAAAAGAAGTGTAAAAGGTTTCATAACTTGGTTAATTGAAATATATGAAGAGAGCCGTTGTTGTTGGTTCAACCGGTATGGTTGGGAGGCAATTGATTGAATTGTTGATTGAAGATAAAAATTATTCGGAAGTTTTATCTCTAGTGCGTCGCAAAAGCGGAATTATCCACCCAAAACTCAAAGAAGTGATCATTGATTTTGACCAACCTGAATCCTGGAAAGAACTGGTAAAAGGGGATACTCTTTTTTCTACATTGGGAACAACTCTTTCTCTGGCTAAAACAAAAGAAAATCAATTTAAGGTAGACTTCACGTATCAGTACAATGTTGCGGCAATTGCTGCAAATAATGGCATTCAGAGTTACGTGCTGGTTTCTTCGGCTGGAGCAAACGAAAAATCCGTTGCTTTTTACATGAATATGAAAGGTAAACTGGAAAAAGCCATACAATCTCTACCCTTTGATTATATAAGTGTTATTCAACCCGGTCCACTAAAAGGTTTCAGGGCATGTAAGCGGTTAAGCGAAACTTTTTCCTTGAATATATTGGAGTTTTTAAACTATTTCGGGTTGCTGAGAAAATACCGTCCAATTGATGCGCGGATAGTTGCGCAGGCAATGATAAATGCTGTAAAAAGAAAAAAAACTAAAACTTATACATTAGAAGAAGTTTTTGAATTGGCCGTTTAATACTTTTTCTTTTGTTGTTTTAATGGCTTTATTATTAGTGATTTAATTGTTATTCTTATTTGAGCTTCAATCTGTTTAAAAAGGAAAGTTCATAGGTTTGGTGGAAATATTTTTAATTGAATATAACAAAGTTAAATTATTTCCGTTAAGTTTGTGTCTTCTAAAAAATAAGAATTTCATGAAAAAAGTTAAGCTGTTAATTATCTTCTCACTGTTTGCTTTTCAACTTTTATCCGCTCAAAACTACACCATTAGTGGTTATATTACCGACGAAAAAACAGGCGAAACATTAATTAGTTCTTCCATTTTTGATAAAAAATCGAACAAGGGAACTGTGAGTAATGCTTATGGATTCTATTCGCTTACTTTGCCCAAAGGGAGAGTGGAAATAGCATATTCTTATGTTGGTTATGCTGTGCAAACGAAAGCTCTTAATTTGGTGAGAGATACTGTGATTAATGTTCACTTAAATGAATCTTTGCAGTTAAATGAAGTGGTTGTAGTTGGAACGCGTAAAGAGATTGGAGTGCAGGGCTCGCAAATGAGCGCAATCGAAGTGCCAATTAGTCAGATTAAATCTGTTCCAACGCTTTTTGGAGAAACAGATGTGATAAAAGCATTGCAATTATTGCCCGGAGTAAAAGCTGGAACTGAAGGCGCTGCCGGATTATATGTGCGTGGAGGAGGACCAGATGAAAATCTTTTTTTATTAGATGGAGTTCCAGTGTATAATGTTAATCATGTGTTCGGGTTTTTCTCTGTTTTTAATGCAGATGCAATAAAGAATGTGACATTGTATAAAGGGAGTTTCCCTGCTCGTTTTGGAAGTCGCCTTTCTTCTGTAATAGATATACGTTTAAAAGATGGTGATAATAAAAGTTATCATGGAAATGTTTCTGTCGGACTTATTTCGTCAAAGATAAACGTAGAGGGACCGTTAATAAGAGAAAAAACAACGTTAAATTTTTCTGCTCGCCGTACATATGCCGATTTGATGCTTATGCCAATAATAAAAATTGCTGCTGGTAAGGAAGGAGCACGAGTTTCAGGAGGTGTGTATTTTTATGATCTTAATCTTAAACTAAACCATAAGATATCGGATAAAGATCGATTATATTTAAGTGCTTACATGGGAGATGATGTTGTTTCAACAAATTTTACTACTGTTGATTTATATGATAACTCTGGATATGAAACAACGCAAAAGGCTGGGCTTGATTGGTATTGGGGAAATGTTGTGACAGCTTTAAGATGGAATCATATATTATCTAATAAGCTATTTATGAATGCGACTACTTCTTATACACGCTACCGATACAATCTGAGTGTTGGGACTGAAGTGGAGCAAAAGCATGGGAGTTTGGTTCAAAATTCGTATAGTAAATTGGGATTTAACTCTGGTATTGAAGATTTAAGTGCAAAAGTTGATTTTGATTATTCCCCCATTTCCAGCCATGATATAAAATTTGGATTAGACTACACTAATCATACTTTTAAACCAGGAGTGAAATGGGCAAAAAGCAAATTGTCTTTCGATGGTAATACTCAAAGTTTTGATACAATAATTGGAGATGAAAATATAATGAGCCATGAGATTACTGCGTATTTTGAAGATAATATAGCCATAAATAGCTATATTAAGGCAAATGTTGGTTTGCATTATTCTGCTTTTTCTGTTCAACAGCAATTATATCATTCGCTGCAACCTCGATTGAGTGCGCGATTTTTAGCAACAGACAGGTTGTCTTTCAAGGTTGGATTTGCTGATATGAGTCAGTATATACATTTATTATCGAACAGTAGCATTAGTTTGCCTACAGATCTGTGGGTTCCGGCAACCAAAAGAGTTCCACCAATGAAATCCATCCAATATTCTGTAGGGTCATTTTATAGCTTTCCGAACATTGTGGAATTGTCGGTTGAAGGTTATTACAAATCGATGAATAATTTAATTGAGTACAAAGACGGAGCAACATTTCTTGGTTCAAGCACAGGCTGGGAAGACAAAATCAATAGAGGAAGAGGCTGGGCTTATGGTGTGGAATTTCTTGCTCAAAGAACTATTGGAAAAATGACAGGCTGGATTGGCTATACATGGTCGAAGGCAGAAAGATTGTTTGATCGCTTTGGTGAAATAATTAATGATGGTCATGTTTTTCCGGCTAAATATGATCGTCGCAATGATCTAAGTGTTGTGGCTTCGTACAAGTTGAGTGAAAAAATTGACTTTTCAGCAACCTGGGTTTATAGTTCCGGAAATGTAGGAACTTTGCCGTTACAAAACTTTGCTCCGAGTATAACTTCTAATGGTAGATTCCCTACATATTTTGGCGATTTGCCCTATGTTAGTAATCGAAACAATTATAGGTATAATGATTCTCATCGCTTGGATTTAGGAGTTAATTTCCATAAGAAAAAGAAATATGGTATTCGAACATGGAATGTGAGTGTGTATAACGCTTATAATCAACTGAATCCGTTTATTGTGTATGAGTCGTATAAAAACGGATCGGCAAATCTTACGCAGTTGTCTTTGTTTCCTATAATTCCTTCTGTTAGTTATTCTTATAAATTCTAACTTTATTGAAAGCCACAAAATATGAAACTAAATTTTTTTAAATATTGTTTTTTACTAATGATTGTTGCTTTTAGCTCGTGTGAAAAGGTTATTGATTTTGATGGCAAAATTCCAGAACCATTGATGGTGGTAAATTGTATAGTGTCGCCTGATTCTTTAATTTCTGTTCATGTTACTAAAAGCAGATTTTTCCTTAGCAATAGCTATGAATTCGAAAACGTAGAAGATGCAAAAGTTGTCTTAGTTTTGAATGATTCGTTGCAAGAAGAATTAGAACATATAGGTAATGGAATTTATGAATCAAAATTTATTCCAAAACCCAACGATAAGATACATATTTATGTCCAATCAGCTGGTTTAAAGGAGACTGAGTCAACTTTGATTGTGCAGCCTAAAATTGATATAATTTCGGTTGATACTACATGGGTGAAAATAGAATATGTCAATCCGATTTATGATGGTCTTAATAATGAGATAGGAACTAGAAAATTTATTAAAGTTAATGTTAAGATTAGATTTAAGGATGATGATAATGAAAAGAACTATTATCAGTTATTCGTTCAAAAAAAAATCACTGAATATTTTAAAATAAATAATGGCGAAATCTTTGAACAGCAATTATACAATCAGTGGGATATAGAATATGATGATGTTGTTTTTGGTAACACTCAATCAGAGAGTGATATATTTGGTCAAAGCTCAAGTAATATAAATAGATCGTTTAACGATGATTTGTTTAATGGCAAGGAATACACCCTATCTTTCTCGACTATAACTTCAGTTTCGGAATATGATGAGGGGAAAGTCCCCGATTATAAGCCGGCAAGCCGTGAAGATTTAGAAATTACTTTAAATCATTTGACTAAAGATTATTATTTGTATATTCTAACTGCTAACGCGGCGATGAATGTTGATATATTTACTGAACCTGTTCAGATTTATAGTAACATAAATAATGGATTGGGAATTTTTGGTAATTGTACTCCTGTATTCACTAGTTTCTATTTGGGAGAATACAATATGAGTAATTATGTGTATTAAGAAGCTATCAATTTGTAAGTTTAGTGTTGTGTTGTTTTGTTTCAATTACATTATTTTGATCGATATTGCTAAATGATTCGTTGTTTTGAAGTTGTTTGTAATTAGTAACTTTCAATATTTGTGCTATTGTTTACTTTGATTACCAACTATTTGTTTTTGAAATGAATTTTTTATTACTAAAAATACAAAATTTAGTTCCGATTTGAAATTAATCTTGTATTTTTACGGTGATTTCTTCTGTTGTTTTTTAATATTGACAGGAGAATCAACAGATAAAACAATAAATTTCTTAAATCAAAAAGAATATGAAAATCGGAGTTCCAAAAGAGATTAAGAATAACGAAAGTCGCGTTTCGTTAACACCGGCAGGTGTGAAAACAATGATATTGAATGGTCACACAGTATTTGTTGAAACTCATGCGGGTGAAAATAGTGGCTTTTCGGACGATGAATATGTTGGCGCAGGAGCGCAAATACTCCAAACTGCGAAAGAAGTGTTTGATATAGCTGAGATGATAATGAAGGTGAAAGAACCAATTGAAGTCGAATACGATCTGATTCGTCCAAACCAATTGCTGTTTACTTATTTTCATTTTGCGTCCAACGAAGTTCTTACCCGGGCGATGATAAAAACGAATGCAGTTTGTTTGGCTTACGAAACCGTGGAAATAAATAACACTTTACCTTTGTTGATTCCAATGTCGGAAGTCGCTGGTCGCATGTCTGTGCAGGAAGGAGCGAAATATCTTGAAAAACCTAAAGGAGGAAAAGGAATCCTGCTTGGTGGTGTTCCAGGCGTAAAACCAGCCAACGTTCTTGTTTTGGGAGGTGGCGTTGTGGGTACTCAGGCAGCACTTATGGCAGCCGGTTTAGGAGCGCATGTTACTATTGCCGATATTTCATTGTCTCGGTTACGTTATTTGAGCGAAATAATGCCTGCTAATGTTGATACGTTGATGTCGACAGCTTATAATATAGAAAAAATGCTACCATTAGTTGATTTGGTTATTGGTGCAGTTCTGATTCCCGGTGCGAAAGCTCCTCATTTGATTACCAAAGAAATGCTGAAACTGATGCAACCGGGCTCGGTGTTGGTGGATGTGGCTATTGATCAGGGCGGTTGTTTCGAAACATCTAAACCGACTACACATGCACAACCGGTTTATACCGTTGATGGAATTTTGCATTATTGTGTGGCTAATATTCCTGGCGCAGTACCGTTTACATCTACTTTAGCTCTTACAAATGCCACATTACCTTATGCATTGAAATTGGCAAATCTGGGATGGGAAAAAGCGTGTGAAGAGAGTGAAGATTTACGAAAGGGATTAAATATTGTAAACGGTAAAGTAGTTTGTAAAGCTGTTGCTGATACTTTTGATTTTTGATAAGAATAGAATATACAATTTGTAATAGATCGCTCCGCTTATTTTTATAAGCGGAGTTTTTTTTAAGTTATTCTTGCTTATATATTGTAGTTTATGATAAATTGTATTAAAGTGTGATTGATAAATTGTTGTCGATGTGTTGTGGGTTTTAAATTCAATCATTTAATTTGATTTGCCATCATTTAATTTTCATCTTTTGTTTAAGTGTTTGTCGTTGATAAGTATAAGTTTTTTTGAACTTGGTAGCTCTATTTGCAATGTCGTTTTTTTAGAAGTATCTTTGCGTCCTTATTTGAGTCCGGTATATCGGACGGTATTTTGATTTAATTATAGTTTAAAGAAGGTAATTTAGTTTAGTGTATTATGGAAGATTCAATAATTGGATTGAAGGAGAGGTCGGTTGAAAGCCCATCGGATAAAGTTATTTCTAAAATAAAAGAAATGATAAACTCTGGTATATTAAAGCCGGGAGATAGATTGCCAGCAGAACGCAAGCTAGCTTTGGATTTAGGATTTGGACGAACCCAAATTCGTGAGGCGTTGCATAAGCTGGAATTTTATGGTATAATAAAAACCTTGCCTCAAAGTGGTTCGGTTATCAATGGCCTTGATATTAATACTCTTGATGGATTGATTTCGGATGTGCTGAACTTGCAAGGATATGATTTCTTTTCGTTGGTAGAAACCCGTCTTGTACTTGAAGTAAATGCTGCAAGATTGTGTGCTGAACGTCGTACAAAAGAAGATTTAGAAATACTGGAAAGGACTTATGAAGATTATATTAATAATTATAATACAACTGATCGTGTTCGTTTAGACTTTGCATTCCACAGAGCAATTGCTGAAGCGAGTCATAATCCGGTGTTTAAAGCTATGCTTTTGATTGTGATTCCAGATATTATGACTATTTATCACCGCGATAGAATTTGTCCGGCTAGTACTGCCGTTATCGATGAACATCGTCAAATTCTTAATGCAATAAGTAGTAAAGATGGTGAACTTGCAGCGCAAATAATGACTCAGCATTTGCAAGGGGTGGTAGACTTTGCAAGACAGAAATTGAATGAAAGTAAAAATGAGAGAGCAAGCTAAATCAAAAGTTTTGATATTAAGTTTGTACTGATAAGAATTTCCATAATGGAATCCCATGTTTTTTTTATTATTCCAGTAACTCGCTTGCCGAGTTGCTGGAATTTTTTTTGTTGAAATAAATAAATTTTATGTCAATTATTATATGATTATGCTAATCTGAAGTCGATTTTTGTCATAATTTATATTTTTCTCTTTTCATTGGTCTTGAAAATGTGTCAATTTTGTGATATTTTGAAAGTGTTTTGCTGTGTAAACCTACATTTTTGTAATTATTATTTATGATTACGTATCAAATATAAAGTAATATTGTATTTTTAGTATCAATTTAATGTGATTTTAATTTAAAATGTGACAATATGAAATATTGATGGTTTTATAACTATCTTTGTGTTTATATTTTTTGTTTTGTAATGACATAATGATTATTTTTGCAGTGTAATTAAAACAAAAAGATATTCAACATTGAAAATGTCTTACAAATTGGTCTTTTTTTTTTATTGATTTAATAATGTAAGTTTTGAAAAGTAAATGTTGGATATTTGATAAAAAAATAATGATAATTTTTATTGATCTTTTTGTTTGTTTCATAAGTTGAATTCAATTGTTTATTAAACTATAATTTTTAAAATTTTTAGAGTATGAAAAAAATGAGATTTTTAGCAGTCTTAGTGATTGCAGTTTTAACGACAATGAGCGTAAAAGCACAAGAGTTTTCAGTATCGGCTGATGTGGTAAGTTCATATGTATGGCGTGGTGTTCAGTATTCTGGCGTGTCTATTCAGCCAACGCTTGATTTTACTACCGGTGGATTTTCTATTGGTTCATGGGGGTCAGCAGGATTTGATGGCTTTTTAGAACAGGATTTATACACCAAGTATGCGTTTGACTTTGGGTTGTCACTCGGGGTTACCGATTACTTTTACCCGGGCGCAGCATCAAATTGGTTCTCGGGAGATTCTCATGCATTTGAAGCAAATCTTGGTTATGGAATTGAAAATTTTTCACTTTCTGCTAATTACATATTTGCAGGTGGTGGTTCAGTAGGTAACGACCTGTATTTCGAACTTGGTTATGCGTTTGATAAGTTTAGCATTTTTGCAGGTGCAGGCAATGGATGGCATACATCAACAGGTGATTTTGGTGTTGTTAACGTTGGAATCAGCACTTCAAAAGAAATTAAAGTTACAGATAGCTTTAGTATCCCTGTGAAAGCTTCGGCTATTTTGAACCCTACTACAAAACAATACTTCTTAGTGGCTGGTATCACTTTGTAATTGATGTGTAAAATCAGTTTAAAAAATATTTAAATAAAACAATCAAGATATGAAAAAAATTGAAGCTATTATTAGAAGATCTCAGTTCGAAGAAGTGTTAGAAGCTCTTCATGAAGTAGGGATAGATTTTCTTACTTACTGGGATGTGACAGGTGTTGGAAATGAAAAATCGGCTGCTATTTATAGGGCAACTGTTTATGAAACAAGATTGATCGAAAGACGCACTATATCATTTGTTTGTCGTGATAAATTTGTAGATGCTTCTATCGAAGCAATCGTAAAATCTGCACAAACGGGTGAGATGGGTGACGGTAAGATATTTATCTCAACAGTAGACGAATCAGTTCGTATTCGTACCGGCGAAAGAGGTCCGGAATCATTATACATAAAAGAATAATCTAACAAAATATACATTATGGATTTAGCAGCATTATCATCAGGCTTAGACACCTTTTGGATTCTTATTACAGGTGCATTAGTATTTTTTATGCAAGCAGGTTTTGCATTAGTTGAAGCAGGTTTTACACGTTCTAAAAATACAACAAATATCCTCTTTAAAAACTTGATGGATTTTTGTATTGGTACAATTGTATTTTGGTTAGTTGGTTATGGTATTATGTTTGGTTCAGGTACAGGATTTTTTGGTGCATTCGAACCTTTTTCAGAAATAAACCATGCTCCTGCAGGTATTCCTAATTTAGCGTTTTTCTTCTTCCAGTTAGTGTTTGCAGCAACTGCGGCAACAATTGTATCGGGAGCAATGGCAGAACGTACAAAATTTAGCTCTTATCTTATTTACAGCGCATTTATCTCTGTTATTATTTACCCTGTATCAGGACACTGGGTTTGGGGTGGAGGTTGGTTAGCAAGCATGGGCTTCCATGATTTTGCAGGATCAACAGTTGTTCACTCAGTTGGGGGTTGGTTGTCACTAGTTGGAGCTGCTGTTCTTGGACCACGTATTGGTAAATACAAAAACGGTAAAGCAAATGCAATTCCCGGACACAATCTTTTAATTGGTACATTAGGTGTATTTTTGCTTTGGTTGGGTTGGTTTGGATTTAATCCTGGGTCAACATTAAGTTTGTCAAACCCTGAATTAGTTGCAAGAATTTTCGTAACAACAAATGCTGCTGCTGCAGCTGGCGGTTGTGCAACACTCGCTTTTACTTGGATTAAATATGGTAAACCAGGCTTAAGTATGACATTAAATGGTGTGTTGGCAGGTCTTGTGGCAATAACAGCAGGTTGTGATACTGTAACTCCTGAGGGGGCAATACTTATTGGATTAATGTCAGGTATCTTGGTTGTGCTTTCAGTAGAATTCTTTGATAGAGTTGTGAAAATCGATGATCCGGTTGGTGCAATATCGGTACACGGTATTAATGGTGTTTTTGGAACATTAATGGTAGGTTTCTTTGCAAAAGAAAATGGATTAACAGGACTTTTCTATGGAGGTGGTACTGATCTTGTTGTAACGCAACTTATCGGAATTGGAGCGGTAGCGGCATGGTCAATTGCATGTGGATTAGTATTATTCTTCGGACTTAAATATACAATTGGTATTAGAGTTAGTAAGAAAGAAGAAGAAAATGGTCTTGATTATTATGAACACGGAGAAAGTGCTTATAATTGATTAAAATAATTAGTAGCAATGGTGGCATTTTAATTTTAAAATGCCGCCTTTGTTCGTTGAAAAGATATTAGAAGAAGATTAATTCAAAGTTTAAAATTTCATTTAATAGTTTTTTAAGTTATATGTAAAGATTTTGAATATAACGTATACACGGTGAAACTGCTTACAACTTATCGTGTGTTTTTTAGTTTTATTGTTTCAGGCAGACTATTTCGTGATGAAATGGTCTGTCTTTTTTTTGCTTTATTTCTGGTTTTGATTTTGTCAAAGTGGATGTATTATTGATATAAAATTGACATAAATGTAGGATTATTTAAAAAATATCTACATAAATGTATCTTTTTAAGAATAAATAATGTCAAAATGTTTTGATAATTGATGATGTTGATATATTTTTGCACCGGAATTTAAAAATGATCATTTGTAAAACAGACGGATGGTTGTTTTCAATGAGTATAGTAAGTTGTAAATGCAGTTTCATCGTTCAAAACAAGTAAATAATTAAAATAAAAAACATGAAAAAAATTGAAGCAATTATCCGCAAATCGAAATTCGAAGATGTGAAGGCTGCTCTTTATGAAGCCGGCATTGAATGGTTTTCTTATTGGGACATTACAGGGCTTGGAAAAACTACTGAAGATCAGGTTGTAAGAGGCCAGATTTTTCAGTCGAGTTACATTCATCGCAGAATGATATCTATTGTTGTGCGTGATGTAAACTTAGAAAAAACAGTAAATGCAGTTCTTGATTCTGCATGGACCGGCGAGCCGGGTGATGGAAAAGTGTTTGTTTACGATATCGAAGAGACATATCGTATTCGTACCCGCGAATCGGGACCAAACTCTTTGTTTAATATAGAATAAAATTTAAGAAAATCATTATTTTAAGAATTCGAAAACAAATGAAAAGAACAATTATATTTTGTGCTGCTTTGTTGGCTCTGTTGGGCTCAACGGTTTCGGCTCAGGGTGCTGCGCCGGTAATTGATGCTGGTGATACGGCTTGGATGATCGTAGCTACGGCTTTTGTGTTAATGATGTCTATTCCCGGACTGGCTCTTTTTTATGGCGGTTTGGTGCGTCGTAAGAATGTATTGAATATATTTATGCAGGTATTTATTATTGTCGCAGTAATAAGTATAGAGTGGGTTGTTTGTGGTTATAGCTTGTCTTTTGGAAGTTCAAGCGGATTTCTAGCTCCTTATATCGGAGGTCTCGACTGGGCTTTTTTGAATAATATCAAGTTGTCGGATTTAAGTCCTTATTTTATTTCACATTCACAAACTGCTTTAGATGGCAGTGCTGTTGGAACTATTCCTCATGTCGTATTTATTATGTTTCAGGGGATGTTTGCAGTTATTACTCCTGCGTTAATTATCGGAGCCTTTGCTGAACGTATTAATTTTAAAGGTTTCCTTCTTTTTACTTTGCTTTGGTCTGTATTTGTTTATAATCCTGTTGCTCACTGGGTTTGGTCGGGAGATGGCTGGTTGTATAAACTTGGTGCACTTGATTTTGCCGGAGGTACTGTAGTTCATATTAATGCAGGTATTGCTGCCATTGTTATGGCTATTATGTTGGGTAAACGTCGTGATTATAAAGGACATGCGATACCTCCTCATAATATTACATACGTGGTGATTGGTGCTGCTATGCTCTGGGTTGGCTGGTTTGGATTTAATGCCGGAAGTGGGCTGGCAGCTGATGGTTTGGCTGGAAATGCGTTGATGGTGACACATATTGCTGCGGCCGCTGCGGCTTTGACCTGGGCATTGTTGGATTGGTTTATAGATAAGCGTCCGACTGTTGTCGGAATTAGTACTGGTGCGGTAGGTGGTTTGGTGGCTATAACTCCCGCTGCTGGTTTTGTCGGAATTCCCGGTGCTTTAGTTATTGGTATCGCTGTGTCGTTGGTGTGTTTTGTGATGGTAGCTTATGTGAAGCCCAAACTTGGATATGACGATTCGCTGGATGCATTTGGTGTGCATGGTATCGGTGGTATTTTGGGCGCTATCCTGACAGGTGTTTTGGCTACGCCGGTTGTACAGTCGGCTTATTCCGGTGCAATATATGGCAATTTTCATCAATTATGGATTCAGTTGTTGGCGACCCTGGCAACCATTGTATTTTCTGGTGTTGGAACTATTGTTTTGTTTAAAATAGTGGAGAAAACTGTTGGAATTCGTGCTTCTGATAAACATGAAGCAATTGGATTGGATGAAACGCAACATGGTGAAACAGCTTACACAAATTTCGATTAATTCAAATTCTTTAATAATACAAAAACAGGCTGTCCGGGAAAAGCGGACAGCCTGTTTCGTATCAATCGATCGACAATTCTAAAGCACACCCTGCGCCATCATCGCTTTTGCAACCTTCATGAAACCTGCCACATTAGCACCTTTCACATAATTTACAAAACCATCAGCTTCAGTTCCGTACTTAACACACGACTCGTGAATACTTGCCATGATGCCTTTCAGTTTTTCGTCTACTTCTTCTTTTGTCCAGTTGAGGCGCATTGAGTTTTGTGTCATTTCCAAACCTGAAACAGACACACCACCAGCGTTAGCAGCTTTGCCGGGGCCGTAAAGGATTTTGTTTTGCAGAAATACTTCAACGGCTTCAGGTGTAGATGGCATATTAGCGCCTTCCGAAACAGCAATACAACCGTTTGCAACCAGCGTTGCAGCATCGTCACCGTTCAACTCATTTTGAGTAGCCGATGGCAATGCGATAGTACATTTTTCGGCCCATGGACGTCCGCCTTCCACGTATTTGCAATTGTATTTGTCAGCGTATTCCTTGATACGTCCGCGATACACGTTTTTAAGTTCAAATACATAAGCCAGTTTTTCGCGGTCTATTCCGTTTTCGTCGTAAATATAACCGTTACTATCCGAAAGTGTAATGACTTTGCCTCCCAGCTCCAATACCTTTTCGGCAGTGTAAGTCGCCACGTTTCCCGAGCCGGAAATAGCAACAACCTGCCCTTTCAGGTCGTTAATACCTTTGCGTTTAAGCATATTCATAAGGAAATAGATATTTCCGTATCCGGTAGCTTCCGGACGAATCAGCGAACCACCAAACTCAAGACCCTTGCCTGTAAAAGTCCCAGTATTGCCACCAACACCGATATCTCCGGCAGGGACATCAGTATCAGGACCAATATGGCGCCACAATTCCAGCATAAATGCCTGACAAAAACGCATTACCTCAGCATTCGATTTTCCTTTCGGATTAAAATCAGAACCTCCTTTAGCTCCGCCCATTGGAAGCGTAGTCAACGCATTTTTAAATGTTTGTTCGAATGCAAGGAATTTAAGAATTGAAGGACAAACCGAAGCGTGGAAGCGCATACCGCCTTTGTATGGTCCGATAGCATTGTTGTGCTGTATACGATAGGCCATGTTTGTTTGTACATTTCCCTTGTCATCTACCCATGTGATTCGGAACGAGAAAATGCGTTCAGGAATGCATAAACGCTCAATCAGGTTTTGTTTTTCGAATTCGGGATGCGCATTGTACTCGTCTTCGATAGAGTGTAATACTTCTTCAACTGCCTGATGATACTCCGGTTCGTTTGGAAACCTTCTTTTCAAATTGTCAAGAACTTGTTCAACTTTCATAATAATGTGCTTTTTAATTTTATTGTTTTAAATAGAGGTCAAAATTACAAAATAATATCTAAAGCGCAAAATTAACGAGTAATTTGTAATAAAATAGGCTTTTGTTTTACAATTCAATATAAAATGCTATCAAAATGATACTTTTTGTATTTATTACAATTTCACAAAATTCAAAAGCAAAAGCAGATTTTACTATTAATTTGGCAAGAGAATCCCAATTCTGCAAAACATATGGAAAGCAATAAAATAAAACTAATAGCAAAATAAAATAATCAGATTAAACAACAAAGCACTTAAAATATGACAATTTGAAAGTGTGAATTAAATTCAATAATTTCAGAAGTGAATAAGGAATCAGATAAAGCAGATAATATTAGGGTTTGAGAACAACACCGATATTTTTTCGTCCATCAATTTTAATTACAAGCGGCTTCTCAAAACGCACATGACGAACATATTTAGTTTCCATAAAAGTCAGTTGTTCTTTTAAATAAGCCTCATCAAAACTACCTTCATTAATATGCGGATGAATCGTAAAATAGGACACTCCGAACGATGTCAGATTTTGAAAGAAATGGGTACCCTGACTCGGATCAATCCGGTAATTGGAATAACTCGTTTCTACAAT
>QKGU01000426.1 GCA_003250325.1 Paludibacter sp. | reverse complement strand
ACCCAACCGGTTACGATTAGAATTAATGTGTGCAGAATTAATAATTGTCGCCTAAGTTTTTCCATGATTTATTGTAATGACTCGACGCAAACCGAAATCACATTTTTATCTATTTTCATAAATCCTCCCTGAATCAAAACGTCTTTTTCCTTTCCCTCAGTGACATAAGTAAGCTTTCCATTTGTCAACATCGAAATCATTGGAGCATGGTTTTTCAATACAGTGAACATGCCGGATGTTCCGGGCAAAGTAACTAAACTTACATTGCCTGAAAAAAAGATTTGATTTGGAGTAACTATTTCAAGTTTCATCTTTTTACTGTAAGAGCGTTTCTGAAAGTTTAATCTTCTTTCTTTCTTGCTTGTTTCATCAATTTATGTCCCTTGGCAATTGCTTCGTCTATCGTTCCCACATTAAGGAATGCCATTTCAGGAAGTTCATCCAGTTTGCCATCCATAATCATTTGAAATCCACGAATCGTTTCTTCGATTGGAACCATTACTCCGGGAACTCCGGTGAACTGAGCGGCCATAGCAAATGGTTGCGAAAGGAAACGTTGTACCTTGCGTGCACGGTTTACCGTTAAACGGTCTTCGTCCGACAATTCTTCCATTCCCAGAATGGAAATAATATCTTGTAATTCTTTATTTCGTTGAAGAATTTGTTTCACCCTTTGAGCAGTTTCGTAATGCTCTTCGCCTACAACTTTTACATTCAGAATTCTTGAAGTGGATTCCAATGGATCAACAGCCGGGAAAATTCCTAATTCTGCAATTTTACGGCTTAATACAGTGGTAGCATCCAAATGCGAGAATGTGGTAGCAGGAGCAGGGTCGGTCAAGTCATCAGCCGGAACATAAACTGCCTGAACCGAAGTAATAGAACCGTGTTTTGTTGAAGTAATACGTTCCTGCATACGTCCCATTTCGGTAGCCAGTGTAGGTTGATAACCTACAGCTGATGGCATGCGGCCCAACAATGCCGAAACTTCGGAACCAGCCTGAGTGAAACGGAAAATATTATCGATAAAAAATAGAATATCTTTACCCTTTTCACCTCCGCCATCGCGGAATGATTCAGCGACCGTCAGACCGGAAAGTGCCACAGATGAACGTGCCCCAGGAGGTTCATTCATTTGTCCGAAAACAAGTGTCGCCTGCGATTTGCCAACTTCGTTATAGTCAACTTTTGATAAATCCCAGTCACCGGCTTCCATGCTTTTTTTGAATTCTTCGCCATAGCGAATAACACCGGATTCGATCATTTCTCTTAAAAGGTCATTTCCTTCACGGGTACGTTCGCCTACTCCGGCAAAAACCGAGAAACCATTATGTCCTTTCGCGATATTGTTGATCAACTCCATGATTAGAACGGTTTTACCAACACCAGCACCTCCGAAAAGTCCGATTTTGCCTCCTTTTACATAAGGTTCCAGTAAGTCGATTACTTTGATTCCGGTAGTCAGGATTTCTTCGTTTGTAGTAAGGTCTTCGAATTTTGGTGGCTCGCGATGAATTGGATAAGAATCTGTTTTGTCTAATGCTGACATCCCATCTATAGATTCTCCAATGACATTCATTAGGCGTCCTTTAATCTGATC
Source organism: Paludibacter sp. (assembly GCA_003250325.1). Classification (GTDB taxonomy): domain Bacteria; phylum Bacteroidota; class Bacteroidia; order Bacteroidales; family Paludibacteraceae; genus Paludibacter. The sequence goes on along the minus strand of QKGU01000426.1, from coordinate 3,928 downwards.
ACCAATAGGCATTGAAATTGGTTTCCCTAACGCAACAGCTTTCAATCCACGACTAAGCCCATCTGTTGAATCCATTGCGACTGTACGAACTGTATTCTCTCCAATATGTTGTTGTATCTCGACAATCAATTGCTTACCATCTCCACGATCGATACTTAATGCATCGTAAATAGAAGGAAGTCTGAATTCCTCACTCTCTTTTAAGTCAAAGAAAACGTCTACTACGGGACCTATGATTTGAGAAACGTGTCCAATCAGTTCTGACATAATTATTTATAATATTTGTATTCACTAAATATGTATCTGTGAATATATGTTTTTAATTTCTGTACAAGAAATAAATTTTTACCGAAAAATTAAACATCAAAAGAAACATTTCTGTTCACTTAATCTAATTTTAATACAGCAAGGAATGCCTTTTGCGGAACCTCAACATTGCCAATTTGTTTCATCCGTTTCTTTCCTTTTTTCTGTTTTTCAAGTAGTTTTCGTTTACGGGAGATATCTCCACCGTAACATTTTGCCGTAACATCTTTTCTTACTGCTTTAATTGTTTCGCGCGCAATAATCTTTGCCCCGATAGCTGCCTGAACGGCAATGTCAAATTGTTGGCGTGGAATCAATTCTTTTAGTTTTTCGCACATTCTGCGACCCAGCGTTACCGCATTGTCGAAGTGGATAAGCGACGAAAGTGCATCTACAGGTTCCCCATTCAACAAAATATCCAATTTTACGAGTTTAGACGGACGGAACCCGTTCATATGATAATCGAACGAAGCGTAACCTTTCGAAATACTTTTCAGCTTGTCGTAAAAATCGAAAACGATTTCACCCAAAGGCAAATCGTATATCAGCTCCATTCTGTTTCCGGAAATATAATTTTGTTTTACCAGCTCGCCTCGTTTGCCAAGACACAAAGTCATAATCTGACCGATGTATTCGGTACGTGTGATGATAGAAGCTCGAATAAACGGTTCTTCAATACGGTCGATCGAAACAATATCCGGTAAACCGGATGGATTGTGAACTTCCAGCAATTCATCCTTTTTAGTGTAGACTTTGTACGAAACGTTCGGAACGGTAGTAATCACATTCATGTCAAACTCGCGATCCAATCGTTCCTGAATGATTTCCATGTGAAGCATTCCAAGGAATCCGCAACGGAATCCAAAACCTAACGCCACTGAAGATTCTGCTTCGAAAGTAAGCGAAGCATCGTTCAGTTGAAGTTTTTCGATTGAAGCACGCAAGTCTTCAAAATCTTCGGTCTCGATTGGGTAAACACCTGCGAAAACCATCGGCTTTACTTCCTGAAAACCTTCGATTGATTTTGCGCAAGGACGTTTTACATGCGTAATGGTATCGCCCACTTTTACTTCTTTCGAAGTTTTAATCCCCGAAATAATATAACCCACAGAACCGGTACTTAGCGATTGAGTCGGCATCATATCGAGCTTGAGAACACCGATTTCGTCAGCGTAATATTCTTTTTGCGTATTGACGAATTTTACGAAATCACCTTTATTTATTGTTCCGTTTACAATCTTGAAATAAGCGATAATGCCGCGGAATGAATTGAAGACAGAGTCGAAAATCAAACATTGCAATGGAGCTTCAGGATCACCTTTAGGAGCCGGAACTCGTGTGACAATAGCTTCGAGAATTTCGGGAACACCCATACCTGTTTTACCGCTGGCACGGAGTATTTCTTCTCGCTTACAACCAAGTAGTTCCACAATTTGATCTTCCACTTCTTCGGGCATCGCGTTGTCCATGTCCATTTTGTTCATGACCGGAATTATTTCCAGATCGTGCTCAATGGCCATGTAAAGATTCGAAATGGTTTGCGCCTGAATTCCCTGAGTAGCGTCAACAATAAGCAAAGCGCCTTCGCAAGCTGCAATAGAACGGGAAACTTCGTACGAAAAGTCGACGTGTCCCGGAGTGTCGATTAAGTTTAAAATATATTCTTGTCCATCCAGTTTGAAGTTCATTTGGATAGCATGACTTTTAATAGTAATCCCACGTTCGCGTTCCAGATCCATGTTGTCAAGTACCTGCGCCTGCATTTCTTTCCCAGCAACTGTATTAGTGAATTCTAATAAGCGGTCGGCTAAAGTACTTTTCCCGTGGTCGATGTGAGCTATAATACAAAAATTGCGGATATTATTCATTCGTAATTTTCTTCGTTTTTAGTTTTTGCAAAAATACACAAAAATTGCGAATTAGAAAACCAAATTGTTTGCAGAAAAGACGGTTAAACCGGGAAAGAATAATGATAATCAAATGACCTCTGAGAAAGTATTTGAACTAGTTTCTATTCGAAAAAACTAAAATTTACGTTTCCGTAATTTCTGTGATCAGAAAAATGTGGATGTTGATTGAATTGATGTTTGGCAGAATGTTCCAAAACGAAAAGCCCACCGGGTTTCAATAGATTGTTTTCGAATATCAAATCAGGGACATTAGGAAGCATTGACAATTCGTAAGGAGGGTCGGCAAAAATCATATCGAACTGAATATGGCAACTATTTATGTATTTGAAAACATCAGTTTTTATAAGTTGTAGGGTGTCGATTTTGAGTTCCGAGCAAACTTTACGAATAAATGCACAATGGCGCTCGTTTTGCTCGATGCTGATTACGCTATTGCAATCTCGCGAAGCAAATTCAAAGCTAATGCTGCCGGTTCCGGAAAATAAATCCAATACATCGATGCCTTCGAAGTCGATACGGTTGTTTAGCAGATTGAAAAGTCCTTCTTTTGCAAAATCGGTGGTTGGCCTGGCTGTAATGTTGTTGGGTGCAGAGATTCTTCTTCCTTTATATTTTCCGCTAATTATCCTCATATCTTATTCCTCCACAAATGTTAGTCTGTTGATGTATTTTTTGAGAAGTTCTTTCGTTTCTTCTTTTTGTCCTAAATTGTAAATCCTGGTTTGTAATGTTTCGTTGTCGAGCGAAAGTTTTTCGAAAACATTTAAGGTGAAATAAACGAAATCCTCAGGAGTTGAATATGAAAAGCTGTTGATTAGTTCAATATTGTTGTTTTTAAATACAACTATATCAATCGTTTTGTTTCTCACTAATACATGTAATGAGTCCTTTTCGTAATTTTTTAATTTTTCAGAGAGGAATTCGACCAAATGATGCATTATTCCTACGCCCGGATATAGTTTTTGCATTGCATTGAAAAAATGTAGCGGAATAGCAGATATAAGCGTGCTCTTTGGATATTCTAAATGGTGAAAAATTATTTTTTCGTTTTTTTCCTGTTCCTGTTCAAAATATAAGAAATCAGCTGCCGTTTCTTCTGTGAAAAACTCGGTTGGGATAAGAGTATAAGGTTCTGATTCGCAGACTAGTTGAGTGTCTCTAAAAACGAGTCGTGATTCTGGTTCATTGGTCACGGTTTGATAAATCGCTTTCTCAGTAGCTAATAATACCGGATTTTTAATTTCTTTTTTCGATAAAAGTTTTTCCGACTTGTCGTAAACATAAAAAGAAAATCCATCCGACTGAAATCGGATGGATAAACTATAATTGTTGTTATGTGTAATTTCGGAAGTTTTTTCCATCATATTTTTTCTGAAAAGGCTCTGAAAGAGCAACCTCGCAAAATGTTATTCCCAGTTTCCTGCGTTGTTGTTAGGCTCTGTAACCGAACCTACTTTTAAGCCCGCAAATTTGTCAAGTTTTTCCTGTAGGTCAATTGCGTTAAGCATTTCCTGATGATCCAAATCTGATAGATAAGTTTTGTATTCAGTAGATGCTTCAAAAAGAGGAATACGAATGCCGGTTCCGTTCACGAAGTTATTATCTACTTTCAATTCAAATTTCGCGTTGTTCGAAAATGGAACTATTGCTAATTGATTAATCGTTTCAGGAGTGTATTCGGTAGGGAAAATAGCTTTAAGCATATTTACATA
>QKGU01000209.1 GCA_003250325.1 Paludibacter sp. | reverse complement strand
TCGGCAAGCTCACGTACTTCAACCCATTCAGCTTGTTCGTGAGCGGCAATTATCATTTGACAAATTCTTTCGCCATCGTTTATGACAAAATCTTCAGTAGATAAGTTGATTAAGATAACACAAATTTCACCCCGATAATCTGCATCGATTGTCCCCGGTGAGTTCAAAACTGTAATCCCTTTTTTTATCGCCAACCCGCTTCTTGGACGAATTTGTGCTTCGTAACCTGAAGGTAATTCGATGAATAATCCGGTAGGAATTAATTTCCGTTCTAATGGTTTTAATACAATGGGTTCATCGATATTTGCACGCAAGTCCATACCGGCTGATAAGGTGGTTGCATACTCGGGAAGAGAGTGTTTTGATTTGTTTACAATGTTGATTATCATAAAAATATTTATCTTTGGTAAAAGTGTTTTCCAGATTAAGAAAAATAGGTGTATTATTGTTAAATCGAACTTAATCTAGCTACAAAAATACGATTTTTATCGTTAATCATCGTGTTCGGAGTTCGAAAAATATTTTTTTTTCTGAAATAACATTTGAAACGCTAAAATGCCTGAAACAAAAGACTAACTTTACTGTTTAATACGACATAAATCAAAAAAATAAAATAATAAATTTCAAATATATGGGTAAAATAAACGAACCACTAACCATAAAATCGGTTACCTTTCGTAATCGCATTGGGATGTCTCCTATGTGTCAGTATTCTTCGGAAAATGGTTTTGCAAATCATTGGCATCTTGTTCATTACGGTGCACGTGCGATTGGTGGAGTAGGATTGGTGATGGTAGAAGCTACTGCCGTTTCTCCCGAAGGGCGCATTACTCCGTATGATTTGGGAATTTGGAAAGCAGAACAAATTTCGGGATTGAAAGAGATTACTGATTTTATTCACGAGCATGGAGGTGTTGCCGGAATTCAAATAGCTCATGCAGGTAGAAAAGCATCGCATAATTCGCCATCAAAGGGAGGAAAACAACTATCGATAAATGAAGGCGGATGGCAAACGATAGGGCCTTCGGCTTTGGCATTCGATTCGTCGGAAAATCCTCCGACAGGAATGACTCTCTCAGATATATCGTTAGTTATAGAACAATTCAGAAATGCTGCGAAAAGAGCGTTAGAGGCCGGATTTAAGGTGGTGGAAATACACGGAGCACACGGTTATCTTATTCATGAATTTTTATCTCCAGTTTCAAACAAAAGAACAGATCATTATGGCGATAGTTTCGAAAATCGAAGCCGGTTACTGTTAGAAATAGTTGATGCAGTAAATGAAGTCTGGCCAGAAGAATATCCATTATTTGTGAGGCTTTCTGTTTCCGATTGGGTGGAAAGTGGCTGGGATTTGAGTGAGTCACTGAAATTGACTGAGATATTGAAAGAAAAAGGAGTGGATTTAATCGACTGTTCCTCGGGAGGAAATGTTGCAACAGCTCATATTCCAGTTGCTCCTGGTTATCAGGTGCCGTTTGCCGAAGCTATTCGGGAAAATGGAATAATGACAGCTGCCGTTGGTATGATTACAACCAAAGAACAGGTGAGTGAGATACTTGAAACCGGAAAAGCAGATATGGTTTTTCTTGCCCGTGAACTTCTTCGAAATCCATATTTTGCTTTGAAAGCTGTAGAAAATGCAAACTGGCCGGTACAATACCTGAGAGCTAAATAGATTTTCAAATAGTGTTTTCAAAAAATTAGAAAGTGTTCAGAGAGAGATTTTTGAACGCAAATTTTCACGAATATTTCTTACAGAAATTAAATCAATAATGATTTGCGAAAATTTGCGTTCTTCTTACTTTTGAAGCACACTCTTAAAATTTATCTTTTGGTGAACTTATCCGATTGAATGATAATTCCATTCATGTTAATAATTTGATATAAGTATATTCCTTTTACAAAATGAGAAATGTCAATTATTTCGTGCGATTTAGTAATCGAACTCTCCTGTAAATTTCTTCCACATATATCAAATATTCTTATTGAATTTAACTCTTTATCCTCTGAAAAAATATTTAATCTATCCGATTCCTTGTTCGTAAACACATTTATTCTGTGTTTGGTATTTTCATTAAGCTTGGTTGTTGTATTATAAATGAATGATAAATCATCTACATAGAATACGTTTCCGGGATAATACTTTGATGGATTTGAAGCAAAAATTATAAATTGCAATGAATCCGGAGAAGAATCAGAATTGTATGTTACCGGAGTTGTAAAACGTGAATAATTCGTCAATGAATTTGTCATCTGATAATTACAACTTCCAATGCTTGAACCATTTCTAAAAAACTGAACCCATATCAGATTCATATTGTTAGGGTTGTCCGAAACAATACCTTTAACGTAGCCCACTAGTGAGTCAGGTCGATATGCAAAAGGATAATTTTTAGATGAGAATCCGTTTATAAAATTCAATTGTAATTGACCAACAATTGTATCACCATCAATTCCGGAACCGAATGGTGGTGGAACAAGTCCGGTTTCGCTACGCACTTCTACCGCAAAATTGCCTGAATGTGAGTCGGTGGTCTTGGTGACTAATACCGGCAAATTATAAGTTGGATATTGACCGGCAGCAGTTCCCCAACCTTCAGGATCTTCCGGTCCGGTGAGAGTCGACCAGTTTTCGAAACTATTGTTTGGCAGTTGTTCAACAGAATGCAAAAAACTAATACTGTCAATAGTCAATGTACTGCCGATTTTACGTGGTGGATCCATTCTGGAACTTGAAATTAACATAACCATGCTGTCGGGAGCATTTGTAATTTCGAGTCCTGTTGGAATGCAAAACCTTTTATAATCTGTTTGTGTACCCGTAAAAATTGTGATTGCCTGTGAAAGAAAATTACCACCTTTTTTAAATGCAACAATAAAATAAGCGGTGTCAGTTGGGAGAATGTTGTATTTTACATATCCACTTATAGAATCGGGTGTCGAAGAAAATGGTATTCCCCCATTTATACTCTGGTTTCCGGGGCTGCCAATCAGTATCATGCCCTGAACTGTATCTTTTTCTAATTCAATGGTTTCTAACTTTAGTGCAGAGCTACCGTGAAATGCATCGGAAACCTTGGTGATAGTTTTAGTGCCGGATAAATTTTGGGTGAAAAACGAATAATAAGCATCTGGAGTTGTGATTGTTTTTAACTTCCAATTCTCAAAGCTGTTGTTAGGTAGTTGTTGTGCCAGAATATCAAGGCTGAGGATAATGAACAATCCCCAAATAATAGTAAATGTTTTCATCTTATTTTAATTTAAAAAGTGAATAAAAACAATATATTATTGAAATTAAAGTTTATATAACTTTTTATATAAACGACAAAAGCAAAGATAAGTCAATATTTATTGGGTTCAACATGTATTCTAATATTTATTTCAAAATATTATTGTGCGAATAATATTGAATAAAAATGTATTATAATTCTGATTTTATTCCTTAAATTTGTGTGCTTTGTAATTATAGATTACAACAGCACAGAACTCTTTTTCGTTGATCATACTGAATTAGCCAAGCTTATCAGGAAAAATTGTAAAAGAGAATTATGTTTACGGAATTGCTATTTCTCAATTAAACAATATAATTTGTCTTTTACCATAAAGTCGGGGAGTAGAAAAATGATACCAGAATTTATCGTGAATAAATGATTTATTATAAGCATATAACTAGAAAAATGAATAAAAGAAAAAATATATACTTAATTATCTTGTCAGCTATAGTCGCATTTGGGTGGATTCAATCTGCGAGGTCACAAAATCGATTCAATGCGCCCCAATCAACTGTCGAGTTCAAATTTACGACCTGGAATGCGGAATGGCTAGGTTGTGATGAAAATGATCCTGTGGATGACGGACTTCAGATAAATAATGTGGTTACCGTCATAAAAGCAATGAATTCTGATCTTGTCGCTTTGCAGGAAGTGAATACATAGAGTGTTTATGCTACTGTAGATACAATAGTTCACAAACTTGGTGAGGAATGGGGTGGAAGTATAGTTCTTTCCACAAACTATTCTGGCTGTGATCAATATCAGGCCATTGTGTATAAAAAATCAAAAATACAATTAGTAAGTGCTTCGCTGATGACCAATGCCGGCAGTTCGTATGATTGGTCGAGTGGAAGATATCCGGTTTTGTATAGCGTGAATCTTTTAGCCGGTGCTACTACTGTTCCGGTGTCGTTTGTCAATATTCATGCTAAAGCAATGGGTGATGCAACCAGCTACTCTCGCCGAAAAAGCGCATCAGAAAGTCTCAAATTATTGCTCGATGGCAGTACATATAATACTAAAAAAGTGATTGTTTTGGGTGATTTTAATGACTATCTGACCGGGACTCAATGTCCCAGTTGCTCGCCAGCAGATTCGCCGTATAAAAATTTTGTAGATGATACCGGAAATTATAAATGTCTGACTACGGGATTATATGATCCGGCATATAGCAGCCCTGTAATTGATAATATTATTATTTCCAATGAGTTGTTTGATAATTATGTCCAGAATTCAATACGAAGGGAAACGGCAGCAACGCAAAGCATTACAAACTACACTTCGACTACTTCCGATCATATTCCTGTAAGTGCTAACTTCATTGTCAATTTAGGGGGGGCTGAACCAGATTGTGAAAACATAAATTATTCTGAATCTTTTTCAACCAGTATGGGTGATTTTACATCATATAATGTAACCGGAGAGCAAACCTGGTATTGGCGATTAACTTATGGTGCATGTGTTTCCGGTTACTCTTCAGGAGTAAACTATCCAAACGAGAATTGGCTCATTTCTCCTGCGTTTGATTTGTCTGGTAAAGGTTCTGCAACGTTGACATTTAACCATGCTTTGAATTATTGTTCAAATCAGAGCGATATATTAAATAATCAAACGCTTTGGGTAAGTACTGACTATACTGAAGGTGCTCCTGCAAATGCATCATGGACTCAACTGGCAATACCAAATATGCCTTCAGGAACTAATTGGACTTATGTTGGTTCGGGGAATATCGATTTCCCAACTCAGCTGCTACAAAACAATATTCGTTTTGCATTTAGATATTTGTCCGATGTAAACGTCGCTGGCACCTGGGAAATTAGAGAGTTATTTCTTAGTGCAAATTGTATCTCGTCTGATGTTTCAACCACACAATTATTGAGCAGAATTTACGCTTCAAATAGACGAATTAAGATCGTAAATCAGGATTTTAATCCGGTAACAGTTTTTGATATTACAGGGCAGATATTATTTCATGCACCGTTTGTTCAGAATATTGAAATTCCGGTAAAACAACCAGGCGTATATTTTGTGAGAGTTGGGAATGCTGCAAATAAGGTCTTTGTTGAATAAACGACGTTTTATACAGTTCTCTTTGAATTCTGTTGTTGATATGCCTTAATGTATTGGAAATAAGCCATATATTCTTACTCTTTGTTTTAGATGTATCACACCAACTATTTAGAGTATAATTTGTTTTAAATGTATAATAAACAGTAATTTGAATAACCAAATTTTATTATATTTGTTTCATTCTTTTTACTCAACAGAATATATTATGAGAACAATTATGCGC
>QKGU01000127.1 GCA_003250325.1 Paludibacter sp. | reverse complement strand
GAAATGGCATGTGCCTAACAAATGTTTCAACCTGACAATCGCTTTTGTCATGAAAATTGCAGTCGTCGCTACGCTCCTTTGTGGCAATTTTCACGCCAATCCCTCGCCGTTGCTCGGGCCGCAATTGCAGGTTAAACAAATGTTGGGCAGACGCCTTCGGCGCCCGAGGAGAAGAAAAGAATAGCTTTTTAGGGCACGAATTGATTTACCGGCGATAACCGGTACATGCGAATACTTCAAGAGATTGAATCTGTCGCGAAAAACTCGTTGCTGTTCGTTTCATCGGATAATTCTCATGCGATTGAGCGAATGCATAAGTGCCGAACCATAGAATGTGGCGGTAGAATTGCTCAGTGTCCGAAGTGTTCCACGCGTACCGTTATATATAATCCGTGCAATCAGCGTGGTTGCCCAATATGTTCAAAACGAAATCAAATCCTTTGGCGACAAAGGGTTGAAAAGAAACTATTACCTGTTAGTCACTATCATTTAGTCTTTTCAATTCCGAAAGCTTATACAATTACCTGGCTAAGAAATAAACGAGCCGTAATAGATGTACTTTTTAAGTGTGCTAGTAAAGTAATAGCAAATGTACGGAGCGATAAGGATTTATTGGCGGGAAGTGTTCTAGTATTTCAAAGTCATGGAAGAGGAATGTGTTATAAGCCTCATATACATTGCATATTAAGTGCTGGTGGAGTAACTGAGGATAATAAATGGAAAGAAATAGGTTCGCTTCCGTATAAGGGAATGGAAGAAGAGTTTCATAGGCTTGTATATAAAGAATTGTCAAAATGCATTGGTAGTGAACGATTACCAAATACAAAAGAGATAGATAATAAGGAATGGAAAGTACATCCTGAATATCATCAGGGAAATGGGAAAAGTATAGTAGGGTATCTTTCACATACCTCGTGTGGATCAGTAATTAACCTGAAGCAAGACTTTAAGATAACAGAATCAAGTATTCGGTTTACTGAAACCCATGATGGTAAAGTAATTGAGACTGAATTAGAAAAGAAGACATTTGTTGAAAGGTATTTAAACCACATTCCTCCTGAAGGCGTGGTAAGTATCCGATACTATGGTTTGTATTCGAATCAACATAGTGAAGAATTAAAGGAAATCAGGAAACAATTTCCAAAAGAAGTAGAAGAAATAGTAGATGAAGCTATCGCTGATATGTGTCCTGAATGTGATAGCAGAATGTTTACTTTGATGATTTTTCCACCTAATACCGATCCAGAATATATTGAAATTATGTTAGGTGTTGGACCGCCAAACCAAAAAAGGTTTAGAGTATTATAAAGTCCTCAGTTAGAAAGTCATGTTGGATAGGAATAAGCAAATAAGTAGACAATAAGCTAATATCACCACGGTTTTGATAATAGATAATTAAAAAGTAAGAAAAGAAATAAGAGAAAAGTATAAACTAGTAACCCAATGCATTATTGGGAAAGAAAAGAGAGCATTGAAATTCTTAATAGGGGAAAGTGCCCAACAACTGCTTCAACCAGACAACCGGGCTACGCCCGGTTGCAGGTTAAGCAAATGTTAGGTTGACGCCTTCGGCGCCAGAGGAAGATATGGAAAAAATAAAAATTATTCTTACCTATTTCGGTGGTGTTTCAGTTGTATTATTTGCAATAGTAGGATTTTCATTTGAAATTATAAAAAAGAAAATATTTAGTGTGTTCGAAAAAAAAATAAATATTGAACTGGAGAATATTAAAGCCCAGTTACATATTTCTGAAATAGGTAGTGAAAGTTTAGTAAATGGTCTTGCGGGTATACAAAGTATTAACCAACAAGAAAAAATAACAGCCATTAAAGAATTATGGAATTCAATAATTACAATTAGGAATATAAGTTCAACAGCAACAACTTTCTATGCAATGATCGACCCTAGTGAGTATAATACAATTTATACTAACTCATTCATAAAGCAATTATTGGGTACTACATTGAATCTAGAAAGTATGAATGAGATAAATAAAGTCGAACCTTATAGACCGTTCATTGTGAACAAAATATGGACGCTTTATCAAGTATATTTTTCATTCAATCTCCGATTACAATTTTTTCTTGATAATGGTTATAAGAATAAAGATATTAAATCGTGGATTGATGATGACGGAATGTCAACATTTTTAGAATCTTTTTTTACAACAAGTGAAATCAATAAAATAATACCACAAAATATAATTACTATTAAATTAGCAATGGAAAATCAGATACTTGATGTTATATCATCTTTTTTACATGGCGAATCAAATATTGCTCTTGGATTAGAACAAATAAACAAAATACAAACAGCAATTATAAATACTCAATTGGAAATGAAAACGAAATAAACCTAACAACTGCTTCAACCTGATAATTCCTTTTGTCATGAAAATTGCAGTCGTCGCTACGCTCCTTTGTGGCAATTTTCACGCCAATCCCTACGGGCCGGAATTACAGGTTAAGCAAATGTTAGGTCCAGCCTGCGGCGGCTGCGGAGCTTTTTCCAAATTATAGCACCTATAGATGTAGCAGCAATAAGGACAAGTTGTTATGAATAACTTCTTGTATGAATAATATTGCATTGTGATTATGTAAATTATTGTAAGGAGGTTAAAATGAATTCGAAATAAATCATTGTTAATATTTCAATCGGAAAATAATTATAAGGAATGAAAAATGAAAATGCAAATCCACCGTGTTTTTTTGTGTATGCTGGTATCTATGATGCTATTTTCATGTGTTGGTATTGTACCAAAGCAAGAAAATTTAAAAACTGGTTTAGTGTTTTTTATTTCTGAGTGTTCAGTAGATAATTTTGATGAGGTATTTGTTGCTTATGATATAATATATGATACTAATAAATCAATTCGAATTGATCCAACAAGAAAGTTTACGTTAAGAGATGATATTCCTCCAGGTGTGCATGTCATCGATTCTATTCGAACAATTAATAAAAGTTCATCAGAGACAAAAGAAGATCATAAACTTGGTATTAAATTTAGTGTTAACCCAGGTGAAGTAACAGTCTTTCCTTTTAAATTAATTGTAGAAAAGAAAATAGAAGGTGTATATGCATATATATATACAAGAATAAATATTCTAACTAAAAAAGATGCTGAAGAATTTAAAAGGTATTTTACTAATCAAAAAAATTCAGATGGTTGGAAAATACAAGAAATATTTGTTAAATAAGAAAAATACCTAACAACTGCTTCAACTTGATAATTGCTTTTGTCATGAAAATTGCAGTCGTCGCTACGCTCCTTTGTGGCAATTTTCACGCCAATCCCTACGGGCCGCAATTACAAGTTAAGCAAATGTTAGATGGACCCTTCGGGCTGAGGATAAAGATATGAAAAAGATTTTAATATTGCACTTAGTAATAATGCTAAACTACAGCATTTATTCTGAGATTATAATTAGCGATATAGGATTTCATGATAGTGAAATAGGTACTATTATTACTAAATCAGTTGATCAAATACCGCAAAATTGGATTTCTTATGATAAAAAATATTTTGCATATAGAACACAGGATAAAATATATATTTTTGATAAAAACAATATACTAATATATCAAAGTTACTGGAATGAACAAATAAATAATTTTAGTAAATCAGATACCATTTATATTCTTGGATGGGCTTCAGATCGTAATGTATTATGGTTTTGGTCTGTTACACCAACAACCTGTGCTTTTTTTGCTGAAGTAGATTTAGATTTAAAAATAGCAAAATATTATTCGACAAATACTGATATTAATAGTTTTCTATCAGATTATTATTTTGACACTGATCGCGGAATAATATTCTATTCGAATTATTTTTATACTCATGATGAAACAAATGAAGAATATCATAAAGGTATGACAATAACACTTAAGTCTTTTGATATAAAAAATCAAAATACAAAAATTGTCGATGAAAAATTAGAAACGCCTTTCTCGCCAGAAAAATATAGGGAAAATACTATTAAGTATCTGGATAAAGATAACATGGTTAAGCAGTATCAATACTAAAAAAATTCATCTAACAACTGCTTCAACCTGATAATTCCTTTTGTCACACTTTTTGCAGTCGCTACGCTCGGCAAAAAGTGCGCCAATCCCTACGGGCCGGAATTACAGGTTAAGCAAATGTTCGATGGACGCCTGCGGCGCAGCAAAGAGAATATTCTTTTATTTCGGAAAAAAGATATATTCTAATATTTGTAATAACATAGTTAGTACATATATTGTGCAAAAATAATTTTATATGTAATCATAAAAATACTTGTTTCTTTCACTTTTGGAGGTTTTATGAAGACGAACAAATCATGGATTTACGGGCTACGTATCGGTGTGGAAATTTTTTTTCTCGCTTTTTTCGTTGTTTTACTGTATCTCGGTCGAATACAGATATGGCTTGTAGTATTCGGAAGCGGTGCTTTTCTTTCTCTTTTACTTAGTAGGTTTTACTGCGGTTGGATGTGTCCCATGGATACGCTGTTTCGCCCGATCAGATGGCTTTATAGGAAAATGGGTATAAAGCGTCTGGCAGTACCACATTTTTTTAAGGTTCCTCTAGTACGCTTTCTTTTTCTTGTTGTATTTATCGGTTTCATGATAGTAACTAAGCGTATGGGTATGAATATTCCACTTTTGGGGATTATAGTGGTTATTTCAGTTCTGGTGGTTCTCGTTTTCGAAGAAGCGCTATGGCACAACTACATATGTCCTTATGGGACTATTCTGAGGCTTTTATCTATTCCTGCTATTAGAAGCGTCAAGATTGATGAGGATAAATGCATTATGTGCGGCAAATGCCAAATAGTATGTGCTGTTCATGCTATCGACACAAAAGACAATAAGAAAAGAATTATTAGAAAAACCGACTGTCTTACATGTCATGAGTGTGAATCCTCTTGCCCGACTGATGCAATACACTATAAATAAAAAAAGGTTGTATCAGTAGTTTCTAGGTGATTATCAATTTTATTATTGATTTTTATTAGTAAGTGGAATTAATATTCTTTAGAAACTTTAAATGGTAAATAAGTAGATTGTTACACTAGAAACATCGAACAACTGCTTCAACCTGACAACGCTATTGTCACACTTTTTGCTAGTCGTCGCTTCGCTCCTCGGCATAAAGTGCGCCAATGTACGCGTTGCAGGTTAAGCAAATGTTAGGACCGACGCTTCGCGCGGGAGGACCTGTAAGAATCAAGTTAAGAAAATGCATAGTGTAATGTAAGAACGTTCGCGTATTTTTCCAAAGCTACTAAGTTTGATCATTTCCAACTATGTGCTTCCTGTAGGGTTCGAAAAGAGCTGGTAGAATCCTCATAATTATCTGGTTACATCTAATAATAGCTTAGAATGCAGTCCATGGATTCATTAATAGAATCCCATATGATTCTCCGAAATAGGGTGTTACTAGAATAGAATCAACCCAATAATAGATTTTGCTAATCGAAATATAACTAGGAAGCAAGATCGATACTTGTTTGAAATGGCATGTGCCTAACAAATGTTTCAACCTGACAATCGCTTTTGTCATGAAAATTGCAGTCGTCGCTACGCTCCTTTGTGGCAATTTTCACGCCAAT
>QKGU01000216.1 GCA_003250325.1 Paludibacter sp. | reverse complement strand
TAAAAACATTATTCGAACCCGAAAATTCAGTAAAACATGGTATTAAATTATATCTGGATAGGATTTTTATTAATAGCGTTTGTTATTGCTATTTTTGAACTGATATTTCATGGCAACACCCAGATTTTTACTGAAATTATTAACGCAGCATTTGGTTCGGCCAAAACCGGTTTTGAAATTTCACTGGGACTAACCGGCGTCCTCTCCATGTGGCTTGGAATTATGAAAATTGGAGAGAAAGGCGGTGTAATAAATGTTTTTGCACGTATTGTAGCTCCGTTTTTTTCAAAAATATTACCTGGCATTCCGAAAGATCATCCTGCTCTGGGCAGCATTTTTATGAATGTTTCAGCAAATATGCTTGGTCTTGACAATGCTGCAACCCCCATGGGACTGAAAGCAATGAAAGAACTTCAGGAACTGAATCCGGACAAGGATAAAGCTTCCGATGCCATGATTATGTTTCTCGTACTGAATACTGCAGGACTTTGTCTTATTCCTATCAGCATTATGGTTTATAGAGCACAATTAGGTGCTGTTAATCCTGCTGACGTGTTTTTACCCATCGTTATAGCCACTTTTGTGGCCTGGATAACCGGAATGATTAGTGTCGCTTTAATTCAGAAAATAAATCTGTTTGACAAAACCATTCTGCTCACCTTAACCGGATTAATCGGTTTTATAGCATTGCTTATTTATTTTCTAAGTCAGCTTTCGCAAGATCAGGTAACAAAATATTCAACTTTTGCTGCCAACTTTTTACTCTTTTCGATTATCATTGCGTTTGTTGTAATGGCGTTGATAAAAAAAGTAAATGTTTACGACTCGTTTATCGAAGGGGCAAAAGAAGGTTTTCAGGTCGCTATCGGGATAATACCCTATTTGATTGCTGTTTTGGTGGCCATTGGAATTTTCAGAGCTTCCGGAGCGATGCAAATGCTAACGAATGGCATCGGTTGGTTGATCGGACTTACGGGTATAGACACGCAATTTGTGGACGCACTTCCAACGGCGTTTATGAAGCCACTTAGCGGCAGCGGAGCACGTGGAATGATGGTGGATGCCATGAAGAATTTTGGTGCTGATTCCTTCGTCGGAAGGCTTACCTGCATCATTCAGGGTTCCACTGATACGACATTCTATATACTTGCCGTTTATTTCGGTTCAGTCGGCATTAAAAATTCACGCTATGCAGTGGTTTGTGGATTGCTGGCCGATTTGGTTGGAATAACAGCCGCCATATTTTTAGGATATTTATTTTTCAACCATTAATTTCATTCGGCAAAATGATTCAATACATAACAGAAGACGTTAAGCTTCCGAACATCCAAAAGGCGAAAGTAACCCGCTGGATCAAAGATACAGCAACTATATACAATAAAAAAGCTGGCGAAATTGTGTTTATTTTTTGTAACGATGATAGAATTCTGGAAGTAAACAAACAATATCTGCAACATGACTATTTTACTGACATTATCACCTTCGATTACAGCGAAGGAGCTATCATCTCCGGCGATATTTTTATTAGTGTAGATACTGTGGCCAGCAATGCCAATGATTTTGGTGTCAGTTTCAAAAATGAAATTCATCGAATCATAATCCACGGAGTTCTTCATCTTTGCGGACAAGATGACAAAACAGAGGAATCCAGAAAAATAATGACCCTAAAAGAAAATCTTGCACTCGAAAAGTACTCCGATTATCTATAAAAAAATCATATTTTTTATAGGTTTTGTCTCAAAATCTTAGCAACTCAGTATTTTTGCAATTTTTTGTTAAATAAAGCCAACCCACAATATGCTATTTACCATCATTCAAAAGATTATCATTACTTTTGTTGCAGTATTTTACATAGAATGATAAAATTTAAACGCAAAAATTCCGTTGTAAGTCTAATTAAAATATACTCATAGAATCAACATGAATATGAAATTGATTAGATTATTTTTTGCTTGTTTTTTATATTTCTATTCGATTACGGCATTTGCGCAAGAGTTCGAAAAAAACACCTACAAAGCTGAAATAGGCGTAGTTGGTGGAGCTTCATTTTATTTGGGAGATAATAACAATATCCTGTTCAACAATCAGGGATCGACCTTTGGGGCTTTTTTCAGATACAATTTTGACCCGCGCCTTGCGCTGAAAGCCGAATTGATAAATACGACTGTGTATGGAAGCGATTTTGATCCTAACAATATTTATGCAGCCGATATAACGGCTGAATTTAATTTCTTTGATCTGGAGAAAAATCCGTACAAGCGGTTTAGCAAACCACTTTCACCTTATATTTTTGGAGGATTGGGGATATTTACTGACATGTACGCCGGGCAATTTAATAACATTCCGAATTTTATTAGTTTACCTTTTGGGTTCGGATTGAAATTAAAACTGGGACACAGATTGAATGCTAACATTCAGTGGACGGGAAGACTTTCACTGTTGTCAGACAATATGGAGGACGATCCGGCATTTGACAATCCGAAGGGATTAAATGGGTTCAATGTTCTAAACAATGATTTTCTTTCTGCAATAACTGTGGGATTCAGTGTTGATATATGGAAGAAAAAATGCGATTGTTTGAACAACACTATCAAAAAATAAAAAAACGACCTAACCGAGACTTATGTCAGAATTTAAAGAAAAAATTGATAAATCACGACTTCCAAAACACGTTGCCATAATCATGGATGGTAATGGACGCTGGGCACAGGAACGTGGTTACGATAGAATTTTTGGACATCAAAATGGCGTTACATCTGTTCGTGAAACAACAGAAGCTGCTGCCGAAATTGGGATCGGATATTTGACTTTATATGCTTTCTCTACCGAAAACTGGAATCGCCCACAATCGGAAGTCGATGCTTTAATGGAATTATTGGTGGATACTATTGAGAAAGAAACCCCAACGTTAAACAAAAACAATGTTCGTTTAGAGGCGATCGGAGATCTGAACAGAATGCCCGGATCGGCCAGCGAGAAACTAAAACGCTGTATAAAACAAACGGAGAAAAACACCGGATTAACATTGGTTTTGGCATTAAGTTATTCTTCCCGTTGGGAAATTACAAATGCAGTAAAAAATATTTGTAAAGAAGTTGAATCAGGGCGACTTACCATAGATGAAATAACCGATGAGGTCGTCAGCAGGCATTTAACGACACAGTCGATTCCCGATCCGGATCTGATGATTCGAACCAGTGGCGAAGAACGAATAAGCAACTTTCTTCTTTGGCAGTTGGCATACACCGAATTGTATTTTACAAAAGTTCATTGGCCAGCTTTCCGAAAAGAAAATTTCTTTCAAGCAATTTATGAGTTCCAACAACGTGAAAGACGTTTTGGAAAATAATATATAAACACATTTAAAACTTAGGAAAGTACCTTCGTCACATTCAATATTCATATGAATTATAAAACGCTCTTCTTGTTTTCTTTGCTTTTCATTTTCAGCCAACTATCTGTAACAAAAGCCAATGAACTCAACGACACTACCAACTTACCGGTTATAGAATATTCAAACGCAGCTCCTAAATACGAAATTGCCGATATAAAAGTTATCGGAGCCGACAATTACGAAGATTTCGTATTGATCGGATTTTCAGGACTAGCCATCGGTGACGTTATCAATGTACCCGGAGATGCTATTACAAATGCAGTGAAACGTTTTTGGAAACAAGGACTTTTCTCCGACGTAAAAATATTGGCAACAAAAATTCAGGACGGAAAGATCTGGTTACAAATTGTATTAAAAGAGCGTCCCAGAATCTCTGAAATCAACTATAACGGATTAAAGAAAAGCGAAATTGAGGACTTAGACCTGAGAATGGGACTGGTAAAAGGAAATCAAATCACTCCCAATATTTCTGACAGAGCAAAAAAAGTAATCGAAAAATACATGGAGGAAAAAGGATTTCTCAATGTTGCTGCTAATGTATACCAGAAAAACGACCCGAACAAACCGGGTCATGTTATTGTAGATATCGATGTTGACAAAAAATTAAAAACAAAAGTACATGCTATTATTGTAACCGGAAATAAAGCTTTGTCGTTCAACAAAATAAACAAAGCAATGAAAAAAACCAACGACAACAACTGGCGTAACTTTTTCAGAACAAAGAAATTCGTAAAAGAAGAATACGAGAAAGATAAAGTTGCGTTAATTGATAAATATAACGAAATTGGTTACCGTGATGCCTATATTGTTGCCGATAGCGTTGTAACCTTCGATGACAAAAGCGTAAACGTCTATATAACTGTGGATGAAGGCAAAAAATATTATTTCCGCGATATTAAATGGATTGGAAATACTATCTATCCTTACGAATATTTAAATGCAGTTCTTAACATTAAAAAAGGAGATATTTACAATCACAAAAACCTCATGGATCGTTTGCAAACTGACGATGATGCTGTGAGTAAACTATATCAAAACAGAGGTTATCTCTTTTTCCAGATAGATCCTGTAGAAGTTCAGATCGACAATGATTCTATTGATTTAGAAATGAGAATGTTCGAAGGGAAGCCTGCAACAATTAATGAAATCGGCATCAAAGGAAATACCCGCGTTTACGAGCACGTTGTCCGCCGAGAATTGAGAACAAAACCAGGTCAACTTTATAGCCAGGAAGACATTATGCGTTCACTTCGTGAGCTGGCACAAATGGGACATTTCGATCAGGAAAAACTGATTCCGGACATTCAACCTGACCCTGAAAACGGAACAGTTGACATCACTTATCAACTCGAAACCAAAGGTAGTGATCAGATTGAGTTTTCCGCAGGTTGGGGAGCAACAGGGGTTGTGGGGAGTATCGGACTTAAGTTCAGTAACTTTGCTATTCAAAACCTGTTCAAACCCGAAACATATCGTATTGTACCTCAGGGCGAAGGGCAAACATTCACGTTGAATGGACGTACAAATGGAGGATCATATAATTCATTTAGTATATCCTTCTTAGAGCCTTGGTTAGGAGGAAAACGTCCAAACTCACTTTCAGCATCGGTTTATTATTCGGCACAATCAGCCATAAGTAGCCGTTACCAACAAAATCTTAGCAACTTGTATAACAGTGGATATTACAATCCATACAGTTATGGTGGGTACAGTGGATATGGCAGTAACTATGGAGGCTACAACGATTATAATAGTATACCTGAATATGACCCTGAACGTTATATGCGTACTATTGGAGCATCTATCGGATACGGAAAAAGATTGAACTGGCCAGACGATTATTTTACTTTCTACGGTGAACTCTCCTACCAGTTATTCATGCTGAACAAATGGTATCCGGGATATTTCCCAATGACGAAAGGAACATTTAATAATTTAAGTTTAAATTTAACACTGAGCCGAAACTCAATTGACAATCCGATTTATACCCGTTCTGGATCATCATTCTCACTTGGACTTAAAATAACGCCACCATATTCATCCTTCAATAATGTAGATTACACTTCGGACTTAACTGATGAAGAACGTTATAAGTTTATTGAGTATCATAAATGGACACTTTCAGGAAAAACATTCACTCCTTTAACTCCTGACAATAAATTAGTGTTAATGAGCAGAGTAATGTTCTCGTATTTGGGTCACTACAACAAAAATGCAAAATCACCTTTCGAAACATTTAATATGGGAGGTGATGGAATGACAAGCTACACGAGTTATGGAACAGATTATATAGCCATGCGTGGTTACGAAAGTGGTGCTTTAACTCCATTCAATTCGAGTACAGGAACTTACATGGGATATTTATATGATAAATTCACCATGGAACTTCGTTATCCATTATCGCTCGAACAGTCAGCCACTATTTACGCGCTAACTTTCGTTGAAGCCGGGAACTGTTTCAGTTCAATCAAAAACTATAATCCTTTTGATCTTAAACGTACTGCCGGTGTAGGTGTACGCATTTTCTTGCCAATGTTTGGTATGATGGGTATAGACTGGGGGTATGGATTCGATAAAGTAAACGGAAAAGTCAGCGGTAGTCAATTCCACTTCGTATTAGGTCAGGAACTCTAATTTTAATTTGTCTAAAACAAAAAATATTTTTTTGGCAAAGAATTTGTTTATCTAATCCCGACAGCGATTATATACAACCATAAAAAACTAGTAATATGAAAAAACTAATTCTTTCCCTCTGTTTATTCATAGGAATCATTGCTAGCGGAAACGCTCAAAGATTCGCAATGGTAGACATGGAATATATCATGAAAAACATTCCGGCATACGAAACTGCCAATGATCAGATTAATCAGGTTTCAAAAAAATGGCAATCGGAAGTGGAGGCTCAAATGCAGGAAGTGCAGAAAATGTACAAAAACTATCAAACAGAATTGGTGTTTCTATCGGAAGACATGAAGGTAAAACGCGAAGAAGAAATTGTAACAAAAGAAAAAGCCGCACAGGAACTTAAACGAAGTTATTTCGGACCGGAGGGTGAACTTTTTAAAAAACGCGAAAGTTTAATGAAACCTATACAGGATGAAGTTTACACCGCAATTCAGGACATTAGTAAAGAAAAAGATCTGGAGCTTATTTTTGACAAAAGTTCCTCAATGAATGTAATTTTTACTTCACCAAAATTGGATATTAGCGATCAGGTTTTGCAAAAATTGGGTTATTCAAAATAATATTTTACTTTTGCAAACCATTTTTTATCATTTCGAATATAAACAAAAAAAATAAAAAGATTATTATGTTAAAAAAAATTGCTCTTGTATTGCTTTTTGCTCTACCAATCAGCTTAATGGCTCAGGAAGTTAAATTGGGTCATGTAAACTCTCAGGAAATTTTATCAGCTATGCCGGAACGTGCTACTATTGAGAAAACCATCAATGATTTGCAGACTCAATGGGAAAACGAGTTGGTGAAAATGCGTGAAGAATATTATGCTAAAATTAAAGAATTTCAGGACAAGCAAGCTACAATGCCTGAAAGTATTAAAACAGCACGTCAAAGCGAAATAGCTGAAATAGAACAACGCATTACTACATTTAATCAAACTGCAGGTGCAGATATTCAGAAAAAACAACAAGAATTGTTTACTCCTGTAGTTGAAAAAGTAAAAAAAGCGATCAATGAAGTAGGAACTGAAAATAATTACCTATACATTTTCGACTTAGGAACTCAAAGCATTATTTATCAATCACCTAAGTCTAATGATGTAACAGCGTTGGTAAAGAAAAAACTTGGTTTAAAATAAGATAGCCAATGTTGAATAGTGATTCAACAAAAGATAATTTATTAAAGGAGGAATTTTTAATTCCTCCTTTTTTGCAATTTCACCTAACGATCATTCCAATATTTCCGAAATGAAATCAGCCTATAAAAAACTTTGCATCCTTGCAGCATTTTCAATAATTATCCCAACATTAAGTATTCAGGCGCAGAATTACAAAAAAATAATATATGATACTTATATCGGTGGAGACATGGATAAATGGCTTGTGGTTATAAACGAAATGGAACGTACCTCCAAAACGAACACCAAAGAGCAAAAACAAGAACTTATCAGTTATTATTATGGATATATTGGACATCTGATTCGAAATAAGAATTACGATAAAGCGGAAATATATATTCCAAAAGGAGAAAAACTTATAACCGAAGCACTTAAAGAACGACTTTCAAATCCAACATTACACGCCTATAAAGCATCGTTCATTGGATTCAGAATTACATTAAACAAACTAAAGGCTTTTACTCTCGAATCTGAAAGTTCTGAGAATCTGGAATTAGCACTAAAGTCTGACCCTAATAATGTTCAGGCTTTGGTTGATAAAGGAAATTCATTATTTCATATGCCTGCTATTTTTGGAGGAAATAAAATTGAAGGGTTAAAGCTCCTCATAAAAGCAATGAAAATTATGGAACAAGCAGGAAAAACAGACCAGAACTGGTTCTATCTTAATTTACTCACCGTTATTGGGAAATCGTATACTAAACTGGACAAACTACAGGAAGCTAAACTTATTTATGAGAAAACTTTACGCAAAGAGCCCAATTATAAATTAGTAAAAGAAGTTCTATATCCTGAATTACTTCGCAAGCTGAAATAGAGATTTCTATTTCAGGTTTTTCATTACGAATTTTTAAATATTCAAAATTGAACAATCATTATAAAGAGCTTGTTTAGTGCTTAAAATTAATTAAGCATGAAAAAAATAATTGCTATTTTATTGACAACAATATTTTGCACAACTGCAAGTTTCTCTACCGAAAAAGATTCAAAAATGAATATCTATCAGTTTAAAACGAAATCATTACAAGGAAAAGAGGTTAGCCTAAAAGACTATAAAGGGAAAGTTTTATTGATTGTAAACACAGCAAGCAAATGCGGATTTACCCCACAATATGAGGGTTTAGAAAAACTTTATAAGCAATACAAAGATAAAGGATTAGTCATTCTTGGATTTCCATGTAATCAATTTGGAAGTCAGGAACCCGGAACTTCAGAAGAAATCTCAAATTTTTGCACACTAAACTACGGTGTGACTTTTCCCATGTTTATGAAGATTGAAGTGAATGGAGAAAATGCTGATCCTATTTATAAATACATGAAAGAAGTCCTTCCCGGAACATTAGGAAATGAGATAAAATGGAATTTCACAAAATTTTTGTTTGACAGACACGGAAATCCGGTAGAACGATATGCCTCAACAACCAAACCCGAGAGTATTGAAACTGAAATAGTAAAATTACTATCTGAAAAATAAATTATAATTTAGTTGGCCTGAAAGGACTTTTAATAAAAAAGCAGGTTTTTATTTTTATTAAAACAAATTCATATCTTTACTTTTCAATCAAACCAAATGAAATTCAAATCATTCAACTAATCCTAAAATTAATTTATCATGAGAAAAAGTAAAACATTTTTGTTGTTTGCAATAGCAGTGCTCATTACTGCCTGTTCTGGGAGTAATACTCCTGAATCAGTAGCTGAGAGTTTCAGCAAAGCACTTTATACAGCTGATTTCGAAGGAGCTAAAACTTATTGTACCGAAGAAAGTAAACAAGCCGTAGATTTTATTGCTGCTTTTGCAACTGAAAAAGTTGTAGAAATGAAAAAGGCAGACATTAAGTTTCTGGCAAAAGAAGTAAAACTTTCGGAAGATGGAAATTCAGCAACGATCAAAGCTGTGGTTACCGGTGCTATAGATCTGAAAGATGGAGAGATAAGAGATTCTACAGACACAAAACTTCACATGGTAAAACAAAATGAAAAGTGGCTTGTCGACTTCAAACTAAAATAATTTACCTTTTCTTTTTGCCGATTCTGTTGTTATTACTGCCGGGTTGCAAATCACCTAAAGCAGAAACAACAGAATCGTTTCGTTATAATACTTCCAATCTGAGGTCTGGAGACATAATTCTGCGAAAAAGTTTTGGACTTATCAGCGAAATTGTAGTTGTAAAACTTCAGGATACTATTGACATTTCTCATTGCGGCATTATCTTTATTGACTCAAAAAAAAATTATCAGATAATTCATAGTCTATCAAAAAAAGTATCGGATGCCGATGGCGTACAGATATGCTCTCTCGATCATTTTATGGAAGACAGTAAGTTGGAATCAGTTCGCGTAGTTAGATTAAAAATTGACACCAATCATGCTGTTGCCAATAAAGCGTTATATTATCTTCAACACAAAATCCCGTTCGATGAACAGTTCGATATAAAAGACACCACCTCATTTTTTTGCTCTGAACTACCTATTCATATTATAAGATCCGTATTTGATATCGACATTACTCTAGGTTCAAATGAACCAAAATTTTCTATTTTTCTTGATCCAAACTTTTTCAAAGAAATTCCTTTTATCTCTGAATAAAAAGTAGCATTTCAGTTTTCTTACTTATATATATGTAATTGCAAATTTTATTTGTCATCAAAAATCTATTTTCCACTTCATAAAACTAGTTAAACACAAGCCTAAAAGTTATTTTATGTTAAATAAACAATTGTTTTTAAGTCATTAAGATTGAAAAAGAAAGATTATTGTTAAATTATCACATTAATCTGTATAATTTGTTACCTACTATTTTCTTTGTAAAATGAAATATTAAAATATTTTTGCGCATTTTAAATTAAGATTCTACTAAAACAAATAACTCATCATACTATTTATTATCAACTACTTATACATAAAAATAATCAACCCAAAATTATTTATTTCAATAAAGAGATGACAGCAAAACACTACCATACACTACATTGCTTGTAGCAAAAAATACATGACTACAAAAATAAATACTACAATTCACTAATTATCAGATATTTAAAATTTTTATTTATGTTTGTATTGCATTTATTGAATATACAAACTCATTTAAGTTATCATTTAAAATCAGATAAATTATGAAGACATCAATCAAAAAGCTTTTTATTACAGCAAGCATTATCTTCTCGACTTACATGTTGGTGTTAGTAGCAGTTGAGATAATCATTAGATAAAACAAAGTTTATAACTAAAAATTTTTACCACTCAAGGATTGTAATTATAATATAAAACAACAATCTGATAAAACGATAGGCGATCTGGAATACCGGATCGCCTATCGTTTTATCAGTTGCAAGCGACTTCTTCTTATTTGGAGATATAATTTACAATCCACTCTCCTACTTCTGTTGTGGAATAAGCTTTTCCGTTATTTGCAATATCTTCCGTAACAACATTCGCATCCATACTAGCAGCAACTGCCTGGCGAATAAGAGCACCTTCATCCATCATACCAAAAGCATATTCAAACATTAAGGCAGCAGATAAAATAGTTGCCAAAGGATTTGCAATGTTCTTACCAGCTGCTTGTGGATATGATCCGTGTATGGGTTCGAATACTGAAGTATGAATTCCTACAGAAGCAGAGGGAAGCATTCCTAAAGACCCTGTAATTACAGAAGCTTCATCTGTTAAAATATCACCAAATAAGTTTTCTGTTACCAAAACATCAAAGCTCTTTGGCCATTGAATAATTCTCATTGCTGCGTTGTCAACGAACATAAACTCAGTTTCGATATCAGGATATTGATTTGCTATTTCTTGTCCGATTTGACGCCACAAACGCGATGTAGCCAAAACATTGGCTTTATCTACTATCGTTACTTTTTTATTTCGTTGTCCGGCATATTTATATGCCAAATGCAAGATACGTTCTACTTCTTCACGGGTATAAACACAAGTATCGTAAGCAGTATTTCCATCCTCAGCTCTTCCTTGCGGACGACCGAAATACATTCCACCTGTTAACTCTCGAATACACATAAAATCAGCACCTTCAACTAAATCTGCTCTCAATGGAGATTTATGAATAAGTGAAGGGAAAGTTGTTACCGGGCGTATATTTGCATATAATCCCAAATCTTTACGCATCTTAAGCAAACCTTGTTCCGGACGCACCTTTGCAGCAGGATTATTGTCGTATTTAGGATCACCAATAGCACCAAAAAGCACCGCATCCGATTTCATACACAATTCGTGTGTCGCTTTTGGATAAGGTTCTCCTACTTCATCAATCGCACAGGCACCTACTATTGCATGCTCATATTTTAATTCATGACCGAACTTATTACAAACTGCTTTTGTTACATTTAAAGCTTGTTCCACTATTTCAGGACCAATGCCATCTCCGGGTAAAACCGCAATGTTTAAAATTTTTTTATTCATATTTGAGATTATTTTTTTGATTGTTCAAACAAGACCATACATTTTTTCATATAATTTATATCTGTCAATCAACTTATTACAATATTTTATTATCTTTGCAATGTCAATCTTAAAGAAAACATTTTTATGACTTACTTATTATTTACAGTGGCTGCTTTTATGGCTATTATCACAGCTTTCATACTAAACTCAATGTCGGGTACAGGAAAGTATAGTGTATTGAAGAAAGCACTTGTGATAACGTTATCTGTTTTAATATTTATAGCCCTTGCATTTTATTTATTACAACAAAAAAGTTATTAATATTTTTCAATCTATAATGTTCAACATTTTTACAGTTGCCTTTATTGCTGCAACTGTTTGATCTCCATCTAAGCCACGAGTTTTGAACACTTTATCGTTAAACCTCCAGGTAATTATCGTTTGAACAAAAGCATCAGTTTTACCTCCCGGCGGTATCACTACTACATAATCTAATAATTCTGGAGTTGGTTTATTCAGTGATTTATAAATTTTCCACATAGCCTTCGAAATCGCATTATACTGTCCATCTCCAGAAGCCGATTGTTCAAACACTTCGCCTCTGATTTCCATTTTCACGGTTGCCATTGGTCGTAAACCGCATGTCAACGATAAAGAATAATTTATGATTTTCACTACCTGTTCTTCCTGTTCATTTTTCAGAACATCCGAAACGATGTAAGGAAGTTCATCCAAAGAAACAGTTTCCTTTTTGTCGCCTAATTCAATTACTCGGGCAGTAACTTTCCGCATCATTTCATCGTCTAGCTCAATACCTAATAATTGAAGATTTTTAAGGATATTGGCTTTCCCTGATGTTTTCCCAAGCGCATATTGTCGTTCACGACCAAAACGTTCAGGGAGCAAATCGTTGTAGTAAAGATTCTTTTTATTATCTCCATCTGCATGAACACCGGCTACCTGAGTAAATACATTTTCGCCAACAACAGGTTTATTATGAGGAATACGAATACCTGAATATGTTTCAACCACTTTACTTACCGAATTAATTTTTTCTTCATCAAGATTCGTTTTTAACTTTAAATGATCGTGTAGAATAGCTAAAACACTCGATAATGGAGCATTTCCTGCTCGTTCCCCAAGACCATTGATTGTTACATGTACTCCTTGAATGCCGGCTTTTATAGCTTCAAAAACGTTTGCCACTGCAAAGTCGTAATCGTTATGTGCATGAAAATCGAAATGCAGATCCGGATATTTTGCAATCATTTTTCCGCAAAATTCGCGTGTCTCGTCAGGATTTAAAATTCCTAATGTATCAGGTAACATGAATCGTTTGATAGGCTCATTTTTCAGCGAATCGACCATAAAATAAACATAATCTTCAGATTCACGCATTCCATTGGACCAATCTTCTAAATATACATTTACTGTGATACCCATTTCGGAAGCTTTTCTCACAGATTGCTTCACATCTGCAACATGTTCTTCAGGAGTTTTTTTCAACTGATGAATGCAATGCTTCAACGAACCTTTGCACAATAAATTTATTACATTACAACCTACATTCTTAATCCATTCGAGCGACAACATTCCATCGACAAACCCCAATACTTCAATCTTGTCTATGTGTCCGTTTGCCTTAGCCCATTGTGCAACTCTCTTTACTGAATTAAATTCACCTTCAGAAACTCTTGCTGAAGCAATCTCAATTCTATCCACACACAATTCTTCCAACAAAAGCCTTGCAACACTCAATTTTTCGAGGGCTGAGAATGACACTCCTGATGTTTGTTCACCATCACGGAGGGTTGTATCCATTATTTCTATCATAATCAATCTGCCAATTAGTCAATATCCTGATGTGCTAACATCAAATTAGCACATCAGCACATTGGCATATTAATAATCTTTTATTTAAGCGAAGTCTCGTATGCTTCGATCAAATCTTTTTTGCTAAGTAGATAGTCAATATCATCCAATCCGTTCAACAAGCATTCTTTTTTGTAAGCATTAATTGCGAACGACTCAGTTTTTCCATTTGCATTATTAGTGATAGTCTGATTTTCCAAATCGACGGTTAAAGTCATCTTTGAATTTTCATTTACATTCAAAAATATTCCTGCTAAAAAGTCAGCACTTACAACCACTGGCAAAACACCATTATTAAGAGCATTATTTTGGAAGATATCAGCAAAGAAGCTGGATACAACTACTTTAAAGCCGTATCCGTCAATTGCCCATGCAGCATGCTCACGGCTCGAACCTGAACCGAAATTTTTACCGGCAACCAGAATCGATCCTGAGTATTTTGGATTATTCAAAACGAAATCCGTTTTGGGACTTCCATCTTTATTGTATCGCCAATCGGCAAAAAGGTTATCTCCAAATCCGTTTTTATCAGTTGCTTTCAAAAAGCGGGCAGGAATTATCTGGTCAGTATCCACATTTTCGATAGGAAGTGGAACAACTGTTGAAGTTAATTTTATAAATTTTTCCATTTCTATTTCTAAATAAGAACGCAAATTACGCAAATCAACGCAAATTGCTTCTTTGTTTTAAATTAATTCTTTCTATTATTTGAATATACTTTTCTTATAAATTTGGCATTTTTACCAAAGTTCAGCAAGTATCCCACTTCAATGTCAGTTGCTCTCAAATAATTAATCAACTGAGCTTCGTGAGCAGCGTTTATATCTTCGCAAGCTTTCAGTTCCAAAATTACGCAATCTTCGACCAATAAATCAGCCTTGTATTCTCCAACAACGCGATCATTATGATAAACTTTTATTGGCTTTTCTGCTTCACATTTAAGACCAATATCAGTGAGTGCAAAATAAAGGGCATTTTGATAAACTCGTTCAAGAAACCCATAACCCAAATCATTATAAACGCGATAAAATTGCTTAAGAATTAAATTTATTAATTCTTTTGGAACATATTCATCTGTCTGTTCAAGGTTTTCCATTATGATTTGCGAAATTTGCGAAAATTTGCGTTCAAATAAAACTAAACTCTAGGATCTGTGATTTTCCCCGTTACAGCAGCGGCTGCAGCAACAAGCGGTCCGGCAAGGATAGTACGTGCACCCGGTCCCTGACGACCTTCGAAATTACGATTTGAAGTAGATACTGCGTATTTTCCTGCTGGAACTTTATCGTCATTCATAGCCAGACAAGCCGAGCAACCCGGTTGGCGCAATTCAAATCCAGCTTCGCTCAGAATTTCGAACAAACCTTCTTCTCTGATTTGTTTTTCCACCATCCAGCTTCCAGGAACTAACCAGGCAATTACGTTATCCGCTTTCTTTTTGCCTTTCACATAGTTTGCAAATACACGGAAATCTTCGATACGACCATTGGTACAGCTTCCAAGAAATACATAGTCAATTGATTTTCCTTCCAGTTTTTCACCAGCTTCAAATCCCATATAATCCAACGATTTTTTAAACGAAATCTGTCCCGCTTCATCAATCTGATCCAATGTTGGAATAGAATCGGTGATTCCCATTCCCATACCCGGATTAGTTCCGTAAGTTATCATTGGTTGAATATCTGCCGATTCGTAAACGAATTCCTTATCAAATTTAGCTCCTTCGTCTGATTTCAACGTTTTCCAATAAGCCAGTTTTTCATCCCATTCTTCACCTTTTGGAGCAAACTCACGACCTTCCACATAAGCAAAAGTTGTTTCGTCCGGTGCAATCATTCCACCACGAGCTCCCATTTCGATCGAAAGATTACAAACTGTCATTCTTTCTTCCATCGACATGTTACGGATAGCTTCACCTGCATATTCCACAAAATAGCCGGTAGCTCCGCCTGTCGTTTGTTTCGAAATCATATAAAGTGCTAAATCCTTTGCGGTCACACCTTCATTCAATTTTCCGTTGAAAGTGATACGCATTGTTTTAGGACGCGATTGCAAAATACACTGAGTTGCCAATACCATTTCCACTTCACTGGTACCAATACCAAACGCAATTGCTCCAAATGCACCGTGAGTCGAAGTATGGCTATCACCACACACAATGGTCATTCCCGGTTGGGTAAATCCGTTTTCCGGACCAATGATATGAACTACTCCATTTTTCTGGTGTCCTAATGGAAAAAATAACGGCATATTGAAATCAGCAGCATTCTTTGCAAATGTATCCAACTGATTACGCGAGATCGGATCTTTTACTGGCTGATCCTGATTAATTGTTGGCGTATTATGATCCGCAGTCATTGTTGTTTTTTCTGGGCGGAACACTTTCAATCCACGTGCACGAAGTCCGTTGAAAGCCTGAGGACTTGTTACTTCGTGGCAAAAATGACGGTCGATATACAATTGAGTCGGACCGTTCTCAACAGCAGACACCACATGGGCATCCCAAATTTTATCAAATAATGTTTTCATACTTTTTGACGACGGACAACAGACGACAGACAACAGTACAGTTGCCTTTGTCTAATACTTCCATTATTCATTAATTATTCGTTATTTCTATTTTTTAAATACTTGATTAAAGCATGAATTCCGGAAGAAATACTTTTTGATTTTTCACGAAGTTCAGAAGCTTTTTCATTACTACAATAATTTCTATCTTCAGCAAGATACAACATACTTTTCACTTCGCCACAACTTGCTTTTGCAATATCCAAAAATTTTATAAACATTGGATCAGAACCATAGTCAAAACCTTCAGCTATATTGTTCATGACCGAAACGGCAGCTCTTTGAATCTGATTTACAAAAGCTCTGGCACCCTGCCAAATTCTCAATTCTTCGAGGCTCTTCATTTCTGTTGTCAGTTGTCTGGCGACTGTAGTCTATTATCTATTTCACAAATTGATTAATAGCATTTATATATGCTTCCACAGAAGCTGCTACAATATCGGTATTTGCTCCAAATCCGTAATAAACTATTCCTTCGTGTTCTACCTGCATGTGAACTTTACCTACATCATCACTACCTCTGTTGATAGCCTGAATAGTAAATTCCTGAAGAGACATTTGACGTTTGATAATTTGTTTCAACGCTTTTATGGCGGCATCAACAGGACCGTTTCCAGAAGCAGCAGCTTCAAATTTTTCGTTGGCAATTATCAATCCAATGCTTGCGACAGCTTTTACACCGACGCCAGAAGTCACCTGCAAATAATCTAGTTTTATGCGTTGTTTCTCGTTTCTTTCCTGACCTGCAAGAACCAAAACATCATCATCGTTGATATCTTTTTTCTTATCGGCTAATTTAAGAAATGCTTCGTAAATTTCATCCAATTTTCCGTTTTCTACTTCAACGCCCAACACACTTAAACGATGTTTCAAGGCAGCTCGTCCACTGCGAGCAGTAAGGACAATTGAATTTTTGTCGATTCCCACATCAGTAGGATCCATAATTTCGTAGCTTTCACGGTTTTTCAACACGCCGTCCTGATGAATCCCCGAAGAATGTGCAAAAGCATTGCGTCCAACTACAGCCTTGTTCGCCTGAACCGGCATATTCATTAAACTTGAAACCAAACGGCTAGTAGAATAAATTTTTTGGGTATTGATTTGAGTATCTATATTCAACCCTTTATGACATTTCAGGATCATGGCAATTTCTTCGAGCGAAGTATTTCCCGCACGTTCGCCAATTCCATTCATGGTAACTTCCACCTGGCGTGCTCCGTTCAAAACACCTGAAATAGTATTCGCAGTAGCCATTCCCAAATCGTTGTGACAGTGAGTTGAGATAATTGCATTGTGCACACCTTTTACATTATCCATAAGGAATTTGATTTTTTCACCAAATTCCCAAGGCAAGCAATAACCTGTTGTATCGGGGATATTTACTACGGTTGCTCCCGCTTTGATTACTGCTTCGACAACACGGGCAAGATACACATTATCGGTACGACCAGCATCTTCGCAATAGAATTCCACATCTTCAACATGTTTTTTTGCGTATTTTACGGCCGCAACAGCACGTTCCAGAATTTCTTCCTGAGTCGAATTGAATTTATGCTTAATATGAAACTCGGAAGTACCAATTCCCGTATGAATGCGTTTGTTTTTTGCATATTGGAGAGCTTCGGCTGCTACATCGATATCTTTCTGAACTCCGCGTGTTAGCGCGCATATCGTAGGCCATGTAACGGCTTTTGAAATTTCAACAACCGAATTAAAGTCGCCCGGACTTGAGATCGGGAAACCCGCCTCAATTACATCTACGCCTAAAGTTTCCAACGCTTTAGCCACCTGAATTTTTTCAATGGTATTCAACTGACAGCCTGGAACTTGTTCGCCATCGCGCAATGTAGTGTCGAAAACAAATAATCTATCCATATTCTTCTATTTAAACTTTTATTTTTTCTTTCAAAAAAGCTGATTGATTACTAAAAAAAGAACCTTTCGCACCGAAGTGAGAAAGGTTCCATATATTTTTTATTGTATAACTACATACACACCAAACTCACTTCTACTTGTTTTGCAAGAGAATAATAATACCGAGTAGGAGAATATGTAAGTAATTTTTGTTCATTCCGTTTTTCAAATTCGGTGCAAAGATAAATCATTTTTTGATACCAACAAATACGAAGTGAAAATATTTTGATTATTTTTCTTACAATTCAAAATAAAAGGATATATAAATCTTATTATTTTAATAAAAACCTTTAAATCCTATTTTCTATCACTTGGCTTTTGATATTCCTAAACAATACAAAACGGATAAATGTTCAGAAGCAACGATCAAAAAATAATATTTGAGGTATCAATCGTCAACTCCCCAAATTCAATCATTGCATTAAACAGGCAAATTTTTTCATAATTTTTTATTGAGTCGGCTTTCATATCCTGCTCTTCAATCATACCATTATCAATAAGTTCCGCTCGATTTGTGCCATAAATCAATGGAGTTTTGGGAGTCATCCATTTCTTGCCATCAAACAATGCGACATTACAATAAGATGCATCTGTCAACAATCCATTTTTTACGAGCAAAATATCGTCACAGTCGCCTTTTTGCGAAAAAGCTTCATTGTAAGCCGTTCGATCTTCAAATTTATATGGCGCACTTTGAATATTCGTTTCTACAAGTTTCAGCGATTTAATCTCACGTCGAACATAAGCGGCAAAATCTGCAGAAATCACATCCTTATCGTAAACAATCCTGATTTTATAAGTTCCATCAGCGGGCAAAAGCAATTCAGTCAAAACGCTAAAAACATTAATCGGCTCTTCTTCCGGGAAAAATTCCTGAAACGTTTTATTCACACGCTCTTGATGATATTTCAAGCGAAAGAATTTCCCATCTTTCAATTTTATGGACTCAACGAAACGGCACATATACTTTTTGAATTAATTCTTCATATTCTTTCTCCAACTCGCTTTGAGAGGTAATTCCACCTCCACTTTTGAAAATCAGCTGTTCTCCATTTTGCTCAACAAATCTTATCATAACAGCAGAGTCGAGATTTTGTCCATCGAACCAACCAAAAATTCCGGTGTAAAATCCGCGTTCATAACCTTCAGCTCGTTCAATAATCTCTAATGTTTTGGGCTTCGGAGCCCCGGAAATAGAACCGGCAGGCAAAAGAGAGAAAAGGATTTCTCCCAGATTACTATAAAAATCATGAGGCAATCGTCCGCAAATTTCAGAGCTCACCTGCAATAATTCTCCTTTGTTGGTTTTTAACCGGTCGATATAACGATATTTTTTTACTGTAACGTCTTCGGCTACTATGCTCAAATCATTCCTGATCAAATCCACGATAGTAGCATGCTCCGCCTTTTCTTTCGGATCATTCATGATTATTTCTTCCGCATTAGGAATTTCGGCATCAATAGTTCCCTTCATCGGGAAAGAAGAAATAACACTATCGGTGATTTTTACAAACGTTTCGGGCGACAGCACCGTGAACTGATCTTTCAGCCACAACTTATATTTTGCCGAACCGATTTCATATAAATCATGCAATGATAGATTTGTTTTTACAGCCGTAGGTTGCGTCAGATTAGTCAGAAATGAATTTCCGCCATGAATTTGTTGCTGAACAAAATCAAATTTTCGCTGATAATCTCTTAATCCAACCGGTTCAATTTCCCAAAAAAAAGATTTCGTATTCTTATCTGCTATTATTGATTTTTGTCGCTCAAATTTAATAAAACGTTCGTCCAATTCGCCTTCTTCAATCACAAAACCTTTTTCAGCTTTGTAATCGACAATAAATAGAAATGGTGATTTTGAAACAGCCAACTGATCAATTTGCCGAATTATTTGTTCTCTGTTAAGTGTTTTATATGGAAACCGATTGAGCATTTACTAAAGCAACTAATTTTAATGGATTGCAAAGTTAGGTAATTTATAAAAATCTATTGCCAATATCTTCTTAAGAAACCAACAAATTATCAGGCAACAAATCATTCCCGATTCAAATAAAATATCTAAATTTGTAGTGCAACTTTAAAACAATTGTATATGAAACGTTTAGTTTATTATTTCTTATCTTTTATCTTTTTCGGCATCACGTTCTCAGCCTGTACTTTAGAAGGTGATACATTCGATCAGGCATTATTAATTGGCAAATGGGTTTCCGGAACTGTACATTACAGATACGACAATGGAGGCACAGGAGCAACATGGGATACAGC
>QKGU01000038.1 GCA_003250325.1 Paludibacter sp. | reverse complement strand
AATTGTATTGTTTTATCGTTTTTTTATTTGAAAAGCTTGATTCACATCTGTTTTCCTCTTTTTTCGATTTGTGAGTTGTGTTTTTAACTTGCAATCAAAATAAGAAATTCTTTCTATGGCTAAGAAAAAATTTTACTTCAATCCTGAAACTTTAAGTTACGAGCAAATTGAACACACGTTCGCACATTGGCTTAAACAACTTTTAATTCATGCACTTTCGGGTTTGTCGCTGGGAGCCGTGTTTTTTTTCGTTTTCGTAACTACAGTTCAGTCGCCCGAAGAAAAACAATTAAGTGAAGAAAAAAGAAACATGCAGGCACAATACAAACTTCTGGAACGCCAGTTTGACGAAGCGCAGGAAGTGCTGACAGATTTACAACAGCGTGACGATAATCTCTATCGTGTCGTTTTTCAGGCCGATCCCATCCCTTTGGCAGTTCGCAAAGGCTCATCTGCCAATACCGAATTTTACGAGCAACTGTTGGATATGACCAATTCCGAAATTGTTGTTTCTACTACGAAAAGAATGAATGAACTGAAGAAGGAAATTTATATTCAGTCGAAATCGTACGACGATTTGGTGGTGATGGCTCAGAATAAAGAAGTTATGCTGGAATGCCTACCTGCAATACAACCAGTTCTAAATAAGGATCTTACACGTATGGCTTCGGGCTACGGTTGGCGTATAGACCCGGTTTATCACACCCGTCGTTTCCACGAAGGAATGGACTTTACAGCACCCATCGGTACTGATATTTTTGCAACCGGAAATGGAACTGTTTTTAGTGCCGGCTGGCAACAAGGTTATGGAAACTGTGTGCAAATCAATCATGGTTATGGTTATGTGACTTTGTATGGTCACATGAGTTCCATCAAAGCTAGAGTTGGTCAAAAAGTGAAACGCGGTGACGTGATTGGTTTGGTTGGAAGTACCGGAAAATCGACAGGACCACACTTACATTACGAGGTTCATCTTAAAGGGAAAGTGATGAATCCGCAAAATTATTACTTCCTCGATTTGTCGCCTGCTGAATACGATAAGATGGTTCAGATGAGTAATAACTCCGGACAAATGTTTGATTAACGACTTTAGTCAGCAACAAAAACACCCAACTAATATAATCCAATAATGACGCAAAAAGGTTCATTTCCAATGATTCCCGGATCCATAGGAATTTTTGATTCGGGTTATGGCGGTCTGACCATTCTTGACAAAATAAGAACGGAACTGCCTGAATATGATTATATTTATTTGGGTGATAATGCGCGCACACCGTACGGAACACGCTCGTTCGATGTGGTTTACAAATACACACTCGAATGTGTTACCAAATTATTCGAAATGGGCTGTCATTTGGTGGTGTTGGCATGTAATACTGCTTCAGCAAAAGCGTTAAGGACAATTCAACAAAAAGATCTACTTTCGTTGGATCCGAAGCGAAGAGTGTTGGGAGTAATTCGTCCGACAGTTGAAGCAGTTGGTAGCCTTACAATAACCAAACATATCGGCTTGTTGGCAACGACCGGAACGGTTCAATCCAATTCTTATCCATTAGAAATTCAGAAACTTCATAATGACATAGTCGTTGTTTCAGAAGCTTGCCCCATGTGGGTTCCGCTTATCGAAAATAACGAACATAAATCCATTGGTGCCGATTATTTTGTGCAAAAGAATTTAGAGAATTTGTTGCAATCCGATTCGCAGATTGATACTATTATGTTGGGTTGTACGCATTATCCGCTTTTACTTGATAAAATAAAGCAATATACACCAGAGAATGTCCGGATTGTATCACAAGGCGAAATTGTGGCAGAAAGTCTAAAAAATTATCTGAATCGTCATCCTGAAATAAATGAACTTTGTACGAAAAACGGATTGATGCGTTATTTTACCACCGAATCGGTTGAGAAGTTTGCTTCGTCGGCTTCCATTTTCCTGAATGAAGAAATACAAGCCGAGCATTTGGATCTGGATTAAAATAAAAAATCCCTCTCGTTAATTCGGGAGGGATTCTTTGTCTTTATTTATTCGCTAGCAATAAACGTTTCATATTCTTCTACCGAAGCTCCGCGAAGACATGCTTCAATAATTTCTCGTCCTCTTGGATCCAGTTCCGGAGTCAGATAATGTGATAACTCTTCTTTGAAGAAATCGAACAATTTGTCCGCTCCATCATCATATCCTTTAGTTCCCACTTCATCCTGTTTGTATACCTTAAGGAAGCGCGAAGGAATTTTTGCACCTTCAATGGTAAGATAATTCAACTCGTAACCTAAAAGCGGACAGCGCGAAGGCTGATATTGGTCCTTGCGCAAATGAGCATTACCACGACGGGTCAGATATTCTCTCATCAATAACTGAGGTTTGAATCCCACTTTCCATACACCGATATATTGGTTAGGAACCAATGTATAACGGGTATTTGGCGTGTCAATAATTTGTTGCAGAAGCATATTAGCATGCTGCACCATTTTACCGGTTGCAAAAGGCCAGTATGAACCAACTCCTTCAGAACCCATACCTGTTCCACCAACGATACTTGGGTTAGCGTGGCCACGTGGAGCAACCAAACGCCATAACCAGGCCAATGCTGGAGGTAAAAGATGGAACATACCGATAATACCATAATTAGGGTTTTCGGCTGAAGTTGGAGGTGTACGAACCCCAAAACTGCGGATATCTACCGAAACAGGAGTCCCAATTACATTCGGAACAATTTCGCGAGGCAAAATTACACGTGGATTAGGACATGGTTTGCCCGGCGCATCTTCAATATGATCCCAAATCAATACCGTTGAATCAGGATTTGATTTGATATTTAAGAATAATAATGGTTTTGCAGGCTTAATCGTAATTTTTTCGAGAGTAGGATCGTCACCATATTCGTTAACACTATCCACGCGTACAAACCATGCATTTTCAGCATCCAATACTCTTAGTTTTCCATTGTTTGTCTGGAACGAAGGATGGCAAAGCGCCATATCGTCTGTTACAGGATTGAATAAAGAGAACAACGGAAGATTGATTAAACGTAATTCTCCACTTACGGTGTTTTTTCCTATCAGTACTTGGCCGTTAGGTTCGCGAAGAATGTGCTGGTGCATCTCACTCTTACCACCACCACTGGCACCTTCGTGCATAAATGTAGTAATGTTGTCGTAAGGGCTAATTGCCTGAACTGTAGAGCAGTGTGCGGTGATCCAGCCTTCGCGCTCGCCCTTGGTAAGCAATGCGCCATAAAGACCCTTTTTTGCACTAGGTCCGGGATATAAGTTGTATGAGAAAATGTCGTGGCGATCGTTGGTGCGATTGTGCACTACAATTTGTTTTCCGTTGAAATGTGTGTGACGGAATGTTGGCGCTACATAAATTACTGATTCAATTTTGAAATTGGCAGGAATATCGTCTGTAGAGACCATAATCTGCAACATAGATAAGCCGAGAGCAAAAAATCCTGCATTAGCCGGAGCTATAGCAACTCCACCCACACCAATACCTTCGCGTCCTGCAAAGTATAAGAAAACAGCCAAATCCTGAGATTTCAGCCAATCAAATGTCTCAGCTTTCAATCCTGAAAAATCGTAACCAAAGCGGTGTTTAAATGTTTCTTTATCACTGGGAAGATCATCTGCGATAAGCATGGTGTCCGGGTCGCGGCGGCGCATGTAAGGATCGGTGTAATTTGCTGAAACACCATTTTGTACACGGTGAACAATGGCTTCAGTAACTTCGCCTTTACCCGGAATGTCGTACTTTACTTCGAAAACATTGTTGTTTTCGCCTCCTAACGCAGCTATTGCAAGCTGCTCCACTGTGTCGTAAACAGTGTAACTTTTGCAGGAATTAAGCACTGACAGTGCTTCTTCAGGAAGAGAAATCCCTGCTTTAGATAGCTTTTCTAAAAATTGACTCATTGTCTTTGTATCCTTAAAAACTTAAACCTATGTTATATAACACTTTTTGCGTAAAAAAGTGCTGCAAAGATACGAAAGAATTTCAAATTTTCATTAAAAAGTCTTTTCGGGACTGCAGCAAAGGTTTATTTATTTTTGTTTTTAAGAAACTGGTCGATAATGAATTGACAAACTGTATTGTTGGAATTGTCAATTGATTCATCAAATGAGATTATACCATCGGGACTGATTTCGAATTCACTCGTTATATTTTGTGCAATTATACTTTCTATTTCTAATGCGATTTGTCTGCTATCGTTTTCGATTATTTTGTCTTCGAGAATACTTTTTTCGTATTTGGCCATGTTGTGTCCATTCTCGTCTTTTATTACAATATCACCAAAAATGTCTCTTTCTATGCTTGATATTTTCCTGCCCGAACTGTTTTTTACAACAATATTTCCGAAAATATCCTTTTCATAACTTATGATACGTTGTCCGTTGGAATCTTTTATAACCAGATTCCCAAAAATATCTTTTTCATAGCTGGCAACCTTTCTTCCATTTTCATTTTTAATCACAGTGTTCCCAAATATATCTTTTTCTATACTTTTAATTCTTGTTCCATTCCCATTTTTTATGACCAGATTTCCAAAAATATCCTTCTCGTAGCTAGCTACCTTTTGTCCATAATTGCCTCTGATTACGGTATTTCCAAAAATATCTTTTTCGATACTTTTAATTTTTGCTCCGTTCCTGTCTCTTACAACCAGATTCCCAAATATATCTTTTTCATAACTGGCTATTTTTTGACCCTGACCATCTTTAACTACAGTATTTCCAAAAATATCTTTTTCTATACTTTTAATCTTTGAGCCATTCCCATCTTTTACAATCAGATTTCCAAAAATATCTTTCTCATAGCTGGCTATTGTCTGCCCATTGCTATCTTTTATTATTTTATTTCCAAAAATATCTTTAGAAATTGTTCTTATTGTATTCCCATATTGGTCTTTTACTAAAGTGTCTCCCATTATATCAACAGAATACGATAGACGTTCGCATGAAGCAGTTTGCCCAAATATGGTTAAGGTAACGAGCACAACGAAGAATAATACAACTAATTTTTTCATATTCGATTGTTATAAATATAGATCTTTAGACCTGTTCAAATGTAAAACATAAATTTTACATTAACAAATTTTTTGTCGTGTATTAAACTGAAAAAATCGTATTTTTGTAGTGCGTTGATTTAACTTTTATGTTATGAGAAAATTATTTTTGTTTTTGATAGCTACTTTAATCTGTGTATCAGTAGATGCGCAGTACAACGAAGGTGTTCGATTAGAGCCAATACTCAAAACTGACACAACTTCTATCGGGCAAAGAATTGTTTATCCTTCGTTTGCAAGCGACGAAGTGTCTGTTTTAAAAGTAACTATTCCACCCGGAGCGTCCACTGGTTGGCATAAACATGTGTTTCCGGTATTTGGATATATGATAAAAGGTACACTTACTGTAGAAACGAAGAATGGAAAATCAAATGAATTTAC
Organism: Paludibacter sp.; assembly: GCA_003250325.1. Lineage (GTDB taxonomy): Bacteria > Bacteroidota > Bacteroidia > Bacteroidales > Paludibacteraceae > Paludibacter. The sequence continues at coordinate 152 of QKGU01000038.1, read as the reverse complement.
TGTTGGTCAGGCTTTTTCCGAAGTAATTGATACTCTTCACAACGGAGTGAATAATGGGAAAGAAGATGTGGTGCTGATCGCTTTTTTTATGGGTGAAAAAGGGAAACCACTATCTGTTCATTAAAAATAAAATTATCTTATATAAAAAATAG
>QKGU01000268.1 GCA_003250325.1 Paludibacter sp. | reverse complement strand
GTCATCCACTGAACATCTCCTTGCCCAATTACGCCGGAATTTCCGGTACTGTCGTGATGCGCCACTTTACCATGATAAGCAATGGTAACGGTTTCGAATCCACGGTGCGGATGTACTCCCACTCCACGCGGCTTGTCAGAAGGTGGAAAACTTATTTTTGATCCGTAATCCATCAGGAAAAACGGACTCAACCTATTCAAAGTCATCAAACCATTGCCTGGGAAGAAATTATGCACTCTGAAACCATCTCCCACCATATGCGGAGCCGGCGGTGCAAATACATATTCAATTGTTTTTAAAGTATTCATGTTTAGCTATTTTTTGTTAGTAAACAAATGAGTCGGCTTTTGGTTCTGATTGAGTGGAGATAAAAGTTGAAACGCATTAATGTTCTTCGGACGCTGAGAGGTTTGTTGTTGTAAAATTCAAACCTGTTAGAAACAACATGTTTTATAACATCAAATTCAGAACACTTTTCGTACTAATAAATTTGGGAAAGAATAAGTTAATTTTTAACTTTGTAACTAATTTATAAACGAACTAAGATACAACAAAAACTAAACAATATGCGGAAACTATTTTTTTTCATTTTGATGATTTTTTTTATCTCATGCAACAATCAGGATATTTTGCCACCAGATAATACGGCAGCTAGTACTATCACAGAGTTGAATTACCCTGCTAATTCTGGTACTTCTGGTGATACACTTACAAGTGTTTTAGGATATGGATATGATGCCTTAGGACTATGCGACACTTTATCGGTTCGTGCGCAGGTGCTTACATTAAATAATAAAGGTAATCTCATTGTAGGTTATCCAAGAGTGGCCGAACCCTCATCAATAATTAGCGGAGCGAACTTTCTAGATTTCGTCTATATGATTCATCAGTATCCATTCAGGACAGAGCTTCCAGACACAGTATTTATTGCTCACATAAAATCGTTGCTTACTTTGGCAAGCGGGTCAAACGCCATTGATTATAATTGTGCACTGGCTTATTATTCTTTTAATATAACTATGACACATTGCAGTTATTTTATTAATTCTTCACACCCCGAGCAGGAAGTAACTCCTGAATTTGAAAGCGACATCAACACACTAACGCCCGAACAAATCGTACAAAAATATGGAACACATGTATTGACAAGCGTCTACAAGGGTGCAAAATTCGAAATGCTTTATAAGTGTGATACAGAAAATGGCTCAAATTCCGGCTTTGATGGGAATTTATATAAAAGAATGAATGAATTTTTAGGATACGCTCCGGGTTACATTGAATATGATGTAAATGAAAGTAAAGGCTGTAAAAACGAACAACTTATCTACAACTCGCTTGGTTGCAGGAGTAAATTATTCGGGGTGATTAATGCTACAGACAATAATTCTGACAGTATTCGAATTGACATTGCATCCCTCTTTAATGATAATATTGAGGAGCAGTTTTTTAGAATTTCTAAGGATGGTATAATTCCACTTTATGCTTTTATTAGTGACCCTATAAAAAAACAAGCAGTGAAAAGCTACATTGACAACTACTTATCAAATTTATATTGATAACCAATTACCATCTACTTCCGCACGATTACAAATATGCAACATCGGAAAAAGATTTACGATGCACATGACTCAAATGGTTTCTATGATAATTCTGTATATTATAACCCAATCATTTACATTTTAGACGAGCGAACTAAAATATTAAAAAACATATCCGCTATCGCAGGTCTCCTGATCAGAGTCATTGAAGAGTGGACTTTTTATTCAGGTTATATTGTCACAGGTTATAAATTCACGCAAGCAAAAGGAGTAAAAAACAAATCACGAATAAACTGTTTTCATGAATAGATATTTATATTTAGTTTTCTTTTTTACATTACTTCAAATATCGACTTATGGTCAGATAGTAGTAAAAGATACTATATCTCTATTCGGTGTTAATATCATTGACAAAGGAGATGTGGAGAATGCAAAATACTGTACAACAAAAATAAAAGAAGATATTTTCAGAGATAGCCCCTATGAAGTTATAGAGTATCAATTTGCAAATGGCAAGTTCTACAAAGCATTCAATGTAGAAGTAGCAGGTAAGTCAGTACGCTATTTTCTGGAAAAATTGGTTGAAGGGAAACTGAATCTTTATTGTTTGGTTTTGGATAAAAATATCAGAAAATATTATCTCACTGAGGCTGACAGTCTGGGAGTAATTGAAATACCTGAAAATAAATATAAGCTTGTATTATCAAATTATTTTGAAGACTGTCCTGTCGCTCTCGAAAATATCCGGTATTTGAACTATGAAAGATATTCGTTGATTAAATTTTTTCGTAATTATAATACTTGCCAGAACATTCCATTATTCCGAACTAGATTTGGGTTAGAGATAAGTGGTTTGTCTACCAAATTATTCCGAACACAACTTACAAAATTCACCTATCCGGATTTTTACAAACCTGTAGGTCTGGGAACAGGAATTTTTGTAGATATTCCAATATCGTCAACCTGTTTTTCATTACATCCCGAAATAATGTACCGTCAGATTAATGTTGTAGGTTATTATTTGAATGTAGACATTCCAAATGATGTTGTAATAAATTATTCAGCATTGACTTTCCCATTACTTATCAGATATACATACGTACAACCACGACTCAGCCCCTATATCCAAAGCGGATTTATATATAATCTTGCTTTAAAAAACGAAGGCACTTTATATGATTATAATAAGGTAAGCGACAATATAATTCAAACGGAAATTACTCATGCTCATATTCTGCAAAATCATACTGGTGGAATTTATCTTGGCGGTGGAATTATCTTCAATTACGGAGCACATTATTCTGGTTTGATTGAATTAAATTATAATCAGGCTTATAATTTAAGTCTAATGCATTCTTACATGTATATCGGCGATTTTTCTATTAAAATTGGATTAGAAATTTAAGTTATGAAAAATATCATATTTTATCTTCTGATTGCCATTATCTTGGTGGGTTGTAATGCAGAACCTGCATTACATGAATTTCCTGTTATCGAAACATTGCAACCAATTCAGGTTGATTCAACTGGAGCAACATTCAGAGGTAAATGGATTAATAATGGTAAGCAGCAGATTACTTCATATGGTTTTGTGTGGAGTGTTAACGATCCTAATACCACTGTTTTGGACAGTCTAGTAGTTGGAACGAATTCCGTTCAAATCAATTTTGAAAAACGAATTGATTTTTCTCTAGTAAAAGGACTTGAATACGTTATAAGAACATTTGCCAGATATGGGAAAAAGATAATATATGGAAATTCAATTCATTTTACCAGTCAGGGTTCTGAAAATACACCATGGAAATTCGTGAAAGAAATTTATCTGGATGGCTGGTTTAATTCAATCGGAGGGTCTGACAACAATGCAGGCCATATTTACTTTCAGAGCTCACATCATTATATTTTCAATCCATTTACGAATAAATTCGAAACAGGTACAAATACACCTATTCAAGGAAATTCTGGCACAATGCAATGTTCAGCGACCATTGGCAATATTGACTACCTATTTAACAGCGATTCAAAAAATATTTACAAGCTAGAAAACAATGTATGGACTATTGAGACTCAACTTCCTGTAAGTTATAAATCATCACGTAGTTATGCTTTTTCATTATCGGATAGCTTACTTTATTTTGTTTCATCGGATTTGTATGCCTACAATATTAAATCAAAAATCTGGACTAAGAAAGCAACATTCAGTTGGGGTGAAATTATAGGTTGCATCGCTTTAAATAACAGAGCATTTGCTTTAAATTTTAGCAAAGAAGTACGTGAATATAATCCGGAAACAAATTCATGGACAAAAATATCTACTTATCCCGGCACTCTCAGGGGAAATATCGTGTCATTCTCCTATGGAAATAAAATCTATTTTGGACTAGCTTATGACACATATGCAGTAGAGAATAATTGGCTAAATAATGACTTTTGGTCATTCGACATCAGTGCTAATAAATGGAGTCAATGTGAAAGTTTTCCTAAACTGCTTACTAATGGTGGTCATAATTTATTTTTCTTCAGTTTCCGGAATTCAATGTATTTGGGCTATGGTACACGAGATTACAATGTCTGGAAATTTGACTCCTCAAAGAATAAAGAAGATTAGTTCATATTGCTGAAATTTTGAGGACTGAATGAATGACCTTCCACTCCAGCGCAATTATATTACATGAAAGAATGACAGTTTTATCAGTGACTGCATAGCAGCTCAATGAAAAGCGCAGATCTTTATCCGCGCTCTTTTTTCATATAAATCAATGGCAATCACAAACAAGAATTATTCTGAAACGTTTTAATATTCGCTTCTGAATAAGCAAAATAAACTTATTCTAAAGGAACAATTAAAATACACGATTATGGTTTCAGATATTCAAAAACAAAAAGCCGAAGAGTTCCTTAAATTTCATCACGATAAGGAAATGTTGGTTTTGCTGAACTCCTGGGATGCAGGAAGTTCAAAATTGGTTGAAGCCTGCGGATTCAAAGCAGTTGCTACCACCAGTATGGGAATAGCCGCTTCGTTAGGTTCTCCCGACTGTGAAGTGATACAATTGCCGAGAATGCTTCAGGTGGCAACAGAAATTGTAAAGGCGGTGCAGGTTCCTGTTTCGGTCGATTTTGAAGCCGGATATGGAAACAATGTGAATGAAATTGTTGAATCGGTGAAGAAAATTATTGCTACCGGTATTGTGGGAATAAACATCGAAGACAGCATCGAATTAAGTCCGGATTTAATTGACGAAAATGAATTTTGCGAACGAATATCGGCCATCCGTGCTTTGTCCGACTCGTTAGGTTTTCATCTGGTCATCAATGCCCGAACGGACTCATTTTATACTTCTTTGGGTTCGACTGAGGAAAAACTGGCTGAATCCATTCGGCGTGGCAACAAATACCGTGAAGCGGGTGCCGATTGCATATTTGTACAGCCAGTTTGGGAAAAAGACATTATCCGAACACTGGTGAAGGAAATCAATGCGCCAATCAATATTCTTTCGAATCCGGGATTTGGTGCGGGTTTACCTCCTTCAGTCAGCGAATTGCAGGAATTGGGAGTTGCCCGGTTAAGTCTGGGTTCAAGCCTAATGAAGTCGACACTGGCTTTAATGAAAAAAGCGGCCGACGAACTGAAAGAAAAAGGTACATATACCATTTTATCGGATACCATGACGCCTCGTGCCGAAGCTGCACTTGCCTACAAAATGGCTATCGGTCAAAATAAATAACATATTGTTAACAGATTAAAAGTTGCTCAAAATAAGTTTAAGAAGGCAAAACACCTGCCCTGTTTTATTGCCTGACAGGCGTTTAAACAGTCATTTATAACTTCATTTCTATTCAAATTACGAAAGTTTAACCTCATTTATCGTCCTTCGGAAGGCTTTTTATCCTACATTTGTCGAAACTTTTTCTTGCTTTAATTGTTTCAATAGTGTGTTATATTTATAGTTAAATTATTGAAAATCAATTAATTATCTTGTTTTAAAATTTGGTTAACTCCATGAAAATCAGTATCTTTATAGATTATACCACTAATTTATAAAGTATGATTTTCACAGAAGTTAACA
>QKGU01000151.1 GCA_003250325.1 Paludibacter sp. | reverse complement strand
AGAAATCGTTTCTGCCATGGAATATCTGATTGAACATCCGGAGATTAAGCATGGAAAAATACGAGTTGGTTTCACTCCCGACGAAGAAATCGGACAAGGAGCTGATCATTTCAATGTAGAAAAATTCAATGCTGAATGGGCTTACACCATGGATGGAGGTGAAATCGGCGAGCTTGAGTATGAAAATTTCAATGCTGCCGGAGCCAAAATACATTTCAACGGTATCAATGTTCACCCGGGATATGCTTACCACAAAATGGTCAATTCCATGCGAATTGCTCAACAGTTTGTAGGAATGTTGCCACGTTCCGAAACTCCCGAGCACACTCAGGGTTACGAAGGATTTTATCACCTGACGAATGTAGAAGGAACTGTTGAGAAATCGACCTTAAGCTATATTATCCGTGACCACGACCGCGATCGTTTCGAACGCAGAAAGAAAGAAATGCAGCATTTGGTAAATAAGATTAATGCCGAATTTGGAGAAAACACTGCTGTTCTGGAACTGAAAGACCAATACTACAACATGCGCGAGAAAGTTGAACCACTTATGCACATTGTTGATTTGGCTTTCGAAGCAATGGAATCGGTTGGTGTAAAACCAAATGTGAAACCAATTCGTGGTGGAACTGACGGCTCGCGACTTTCGTACATGGGACTGCCTTGTCCCAATATTTTTGCCGGCGGACACAATTTTCATGGGCGATTTGAATATGTACCCGTCCAATCCATGGAAAAAGCCATGATGGTGATAGTAAAGATTGTAGAAATTTTAGCGGCAAAATAAACATTCAAATTTTCTTAAACAAAACTTATTTCAACGATCAACCTCATTTATGAGGCTTAGAACTTATATTATATGAAAACAACTCCGTTTACAAAAAAACATATTGAATTAGGTGCAAAAATGCACGAGTTTGCAGGCTATAACATGCCAATTGAATACAGCGGAATTAATGATGAACATCTTACAGTACGAAATGGTGTTGGCGTTTTCGATGTTTCGCACATGGGTGAATTCTGGGTAAAGGGTCCTAAAGCATTATCATTTCTACAAAAAGTAACTTCCAACGATGTTTCCGTTCTCCCAATTGGCAAAGCCCAATATTCCTGCTTTCCAAATGGAAAAGGAGGAATTGTAGATGACATTCTGGTTTATCATTTCGAAAAGGACAAATATTTTCTTGTTGTAAATGCTTCAAATATTCAAAAAGACTGGAACTGGTGCGTGAGCCACAATCCTGAAGGTACCGATTTGGAAAACGCTTCGGATAAGATGGCGCAATTGGCAGTGCAAGGCCCAAAAGCATTGGAAACTTTGCAAAAACTGACAGACGTAAATTTATCGGAAGTTCCTTACTATGGCTTTACCACAGGAAAACTTGCCGGCGTAAAAGAAGTTATCATTTCAAATACCGGTTATACCGGAGCAGGAGGTTTTGAACTCTATTTTTACCCTGAATATGCCGATCAGGTTTGGGATGCTATTTTCGAAGCTGGTGCAGAATTCGGAATAAAACCAATTGGTTTAGGAGCTCGTGACACTTTACGTCTTGAAAAAGGGTTTTGTCTTTACGGAAACGACATTGACGACACTACTTCGCCTATAGAAGCAGGTTTGGGTTGGATTACCAAGTTCGTTGAAGGGAAAAACTTCATCGATCGCCCGTTACTCGAAAAACAGAAAGCTGAAGGAACAGAAAGGAAACTCGTTCGTTTCGAATTGAAAGAAAGAGGTATTCCACGTCATGGTTACGAAATAGTAAACGAAAAAAATGAACATATTGGAATCGTAACTTCTGGTACTATGCTTCCTGAAATTAAAAAAGGTATTGGCATGGGATATGTCAAACCTAAATATTCTAAAGAAAATTCCACAATCTACATAAAAATCAGATCGAATAATATGGAAGCAGTTATAGTGAAATAACTATAACTTCGCTTTCATTTGTGGGATAGATTTCATCAAACCGATCCCTATGAAACAAATCTTCTTGACTTTAATCCTGTTTGTTGCAATTCAATCGATTGTAGCACAGGACAAACACATCCTTATTAAAGACTCAACTGATTCAAAATCCATTACAAAAAAGACATTTGATATCAGTGAGGTGGAAGTTACAGCAAAGCTAAATGATGCCAACCTAAAATCAGGTTCAACAGGATTAACAATTAATGTAAAGCAACTGAAAGAACTCCCAAAATTTGTTGGTGAAAGTGATCCTTACAAAGCACTACAATACATGGGAGGTGTTTCACAAGCAGGTGAAGCCAATTCTGGGTTGTATGTACGAGGTGGAAACAACGACCAAAATTTAATTTTGTTCAATGGTTCGGCGATTCAAAATCCAACCCATGTATTGGGTATGTTTTCTGTGTTTAACCCTGATTTAGTCGGAGAAATGCGATTTATAAAATCAGGTATGCCTGCAGAATATGGTGGAAGGCTATCATCTATAGTCGAGATCAGCACTGACCAAAGAATTCCGGATTCACTAAAATTAAATGGTTCGATTGGACTAATTTCTTCTCGAATATCCACACAAATCCCTATTAATTCGCGATTTTCAGTTTACGGATCATGGCGGGGGAGCTATATCAGTTCTATTATACTTCCATTGCTGGCAAAAGCAGGTATAGATAGTTTGCTCACCCAAAACAAATACGAGTTCTGGGATGCTAATGCAGGCTTCAATTTAAGACTTTCATCGAAAACCAAACTGAACGGACATTTTTATACCGGCAAAGATGAACTGGGAATTCATGAATTAAAGAAATATGAGATGAAGGAAAACAAAACGTTCTGGAACAACACAGCTGCAGGATTGCAACTGAATCATATTTTCAACGAAAATTTCAGTTTAAATCAACAACTGAATTATTCAAAGTTTCACATTCAATCTACTTTCGAATGGTTTGATTCAAAACAAGAACTTCAGTCTCAGTTTGAAAACTTTTCGTACAAAGCCGATTTTCTGAATTTAACCGGAAAACACAAATTAAAATATGGCACTGAACTATCGTACAATGCGGCAGTGCCTCATTTTATTAGGAACGACTCAATTTTACCAATTGAAATTAACGATGAACGGAACAACATAAATTCCACTCAGGCAACTCTATTTTTCAGGGATGAATATAGTTTTTGTAAATGGCAAATTAATGCAGGCTTGCGACTCAATCTCTATGCTCACATTGGACCTTACACCGATTTCGATGATAATGGTGACGTAGCTTATGCAAAAAACAAAATCGTAAAAACTTATTGGGGACTTGAACCCAGATTCTATTCAAGGTATTTGCTAAATTCAGAATCGTCATTAAAATTTGCTGCAACCCGACACATTCAATATATTAATCAGATTCCGGTTTTTTCATTTGGAGTCCCTACCGATTTGCAAATTCCTGCATCACTTTATGTCCAACCTCAGGGTTCATGGCACTTTTCAGGAGGTTTTTTCCGCAATTTCAGATCAAACACTTGGGAAACAAGCATGGAAGTATATTACAAAACTCTTGAAAACCAGTTGGAATTCAAAAACGGAATTGAAGCAACTTTCACCAACTCCATGTTTGAAAAAAATCTTCTGGTCGGTAAAGGTTGGACTTATGGAGCAGAATGGAAACTGAGTAAGAATCTTGGTAAATTCACAGGTTGGATTTCTTACAATTTAGCATGGAGCTATCGTCAATTCGACCAAATAAATAAAGGGATACCGTTTCTTGCCCGCAACGATCGCAGACATGACATTTCTGTTGTCGGATTATATCAACTGAATGATAACTGGAACTTTTCGTCAGTATTTGTTTATGCCACCGGGAGTCGCTTAAATTTGCCTGTAAGTTGGTATGTAGTAGACAATAAATTAATTTTTGAATATGGAAAATATAATGCATTCGAATTACCGGCTTATCACCGGTTAGATATTTCTGCAAACTACAAACTCAAGCCTAAAAGGGGCTTGAAGTCCGAACTTAATTTTTCAATATATAATGTTTATAACAGGGCAAATCCTTTTCAGGTATATTTCTCAAAGAAATCATTCGAATCAAACAAGTTCAATTTTCATCTGAGCATGGCTTATTTGTTACCAATAATTCCTTCTGTTTCCTGGACATTTCATCTTAACTAAATATGAAAAAAATATATTACATTTTTCTACTACTCATTTTGCTTCCTTCCTGTCGTCCGGACTTGAATTACGAAATTCGTGGATATACTGAAAAAATAATTGTAGAAGGCTATATCAACAATGGTGAATTTGCAAAGGTTTATTTATCATTGAATGTTCCACTCTGGAAAGATATTGATTCTGTCACAGTTTTGGAAAATGTAATACGAACTGCAAAGATCTCAATTTCAGATGGAAGCAAGACTGAGATCCTCACCGGTGGTTTTTGGGATTATTCCCACTTTCCTCCACATCTATACAAAGGATTCGACATAAAAGGGGTCGCAGGCAGAACTTATTCCTTAAAAGTGGAGTATAGCGGTTATTCTGTAGAATCGCAAACTACGATTCCTTATCCAATCGATAGCTTAAGTTTTACTACGTCAGATTTATCAACCAATGACTCTCTTCAAATTTTAACAGCAACATTTTATATCGACCCTGCACGAAAAAACTCGTATAGGGCATTCACGAAAAAGAAAAAGGATGGTTACTATATTGAAACGCCTATTTTGTATAATGCCGACTTGTCGTTATCTGGAATGAATAGTTTTAATATAAGTCCAAAACCTTCCGAAAAAGACTCAAGTTACAGCGAAGGAAGTTATTTCGCAAAAGGAGATACTGTTTTGGTAAAATTATGTGCTATTGATAGTACTTCCACTCAATTTTTCAAAGCACTTACACTGTTTTCGACCACCGTTGGTGTCGGTGATCTTTATTTTATAGGAGAAAAGGATGCTTTAAAATCGAATATCACTTCACCCGGATTTGGAATTTGGAGCGGAGGTAATATACAAACAAGGACAGTGATAATTCAATAAAAAAGAGGCTGTCTCAAAATAAAAAATGAGACAGCCTCTTTTTATCAAATCATTTTTTCATATTACTTGCCATATTCTGTTTGATAAGATTGAATTTCAGCAATAAGATCTTCGAATCCGGTAGTAAAGAATTCTTCTATCGTTTGCTTTGATCCATCAGAAAGAACAAGTCTTGGAGCAACCTCTGTATATGTGTCATAATCATCGGAATATGTATTAACGTAGAATTCAACGTCAGCAAATTTTTTCTTTTCTTTGACGAAATAAGCATACATTACAAGATATTTATTCCATACATCTGCCTCATTCTGATAATAGTTTTCATCTTCTTCATCCAAAGCACTACCTTCTTCATAAAAAGCCTGGAAGTCTTTAAATCCACCCACCATAGCTATATTCATAACCTGAAAATAAACGGCACCGGAATTAAAAATATCCTGAGGACCTCCATCTTTACTTCCTAAAGAATTCTCGATTGCAGTTGCAGTTAATGTTCCGGCTGCCGCTGCTTCAATTTGCATCAGAACTTCAGTTCCATATTTAACGCTATATTTAACAGAAGCATCTTCTGCATCATTGGCAAATTCAAATTTCCAGTTATATTTATCAATTT
>QKGU01000042.1 GCA_003250325.1 Paludibacter sp. | reverse complement strand
ATCGGCCATACGTTCAGGGTGGAAAACATCGAGTGCATCCATTTTTTCGCCAGTACCTACGAATTTGATTGGCTTATTTACAACCGAACGTATCGAAAGAGCCGCACCACCACGAGTGTCACCATCGAGTTTGGTAAGGATAACTCCATCAAAATCCAGACGATCGTTGAATTCTTTTGCGGTGTTCACTGCATCCTGTCCGGTCATGGAATCAACAACGAACAAAATTTCCTGTGGGTTAATGGCTTTTTTGATGGCTGCAATTTCGTTCATCATCATTTCGTCCACAGCCAAACGTCCTGCTGTATCGACGATTACCACATCATTTCCGTGTTGTTTCGCGTATTTGATGGCGGCTTCTGCAATCGCCACCGGATTTTTATTTTCAAGATCGGAGTAAACCGGGATTCCGAGTTGTTCGCCCAATACTTTTAACTGTTCGATAGCAGCAGGACGATACACGTCGCAAGCTACCAACAATGGAAGTTTATTGCGTTTTGTTTTTAATAAATTCGCTAGTTTTCCGGAAAAAGTTGTTTTACCGGAACCTTGTAACCCAGACATTAAAATCACAGCAGGACTTCCTTTCAGGTTGATGTCGACACTTTGTCCACCCATGAGCATAGCCAACTCGTCGTGAACAATCTTCACCATTAACTGATTTGGTTTCAAAGACGTTAATACGTTTTGTCCAATAGCTTTGTCTTTTACTGTATCAGTAAATGTTTTGGCAATTTTATAGTTTACGTCGGCATCCAATAAGGCTTTACGAACATCTTTCAGCGTTTCTGCTACGTTAATCTCGCTGATTTTTCCTTCACCTTTCAGTATCTTAAACGACCTTTCAAGTCTTTCACTTAGTGATTCGAACATATTGTATAAGTTGAATTTTATTGTTTTTTTTAGAAGAGCACAAAGGTACAAAAAATGCGTAAATAGTCAAAGTTCGAAATTTATTTTAATACAGTCAGAAAGTCTTTTTCTTATTGCTGAATTTCAATTGTTTGCCATTTTATTTTCCGATTTGATATTTTTTCTTTTTATGAAGAATAAATTTTCTTGTTAAATAAAAATATCTGTTGAACAATTTCGATGAAATAGAGTTATAATAAATGAACGTTTATTTATAATGATACTATGAGAATCAAAGATGATAAAAAAATTGACAGGATTTATCGCGCAGCCATTAAAGTAATAAACAGGGATGGCTTTCAGGGAAGTTCTATGTCGAAGATAGCGAAAGAAGCTGATGTTTCGGCAGCTACTATTTATCTTTATTTTGAGAATAAGGACGATATGTTGGATAAATTGTATATCGATACGAAGTCAAAAATGGGAAACTCCTATTTTCATAAAGATATTGATCTGACTCCAACGAAAAGTACTTTTCGGACAATATGGATCAATCATTATCAGTATATTACCGAAAATATTGATGAATATGTTTTTCAGGAGAACTTTTCAAATTGTCCTCTTATAGGGCGCGTTGAAAAAAAATATAATATGGATTATTGTCCCACTTTCGAACATTTGTTTGAAAAAGCAAAAGCAGCTAAATTAATTTTGCCATTAGATAATGACTATATATATAGCTTGCTGTTTTCTCCAATCAGTAATTTAGTGAAAAGAAATAAAATAACAGGTAATGAAATATCAATGAATGATTTGATTCAGATATTTGAGTCGTCATGGAAATCGGTGGCAATGTGAAAAATAAAATATAAATGAACAATTATTTATTTTAGGTGTTAGTTATTGAAAATAAAATTTTAAAGAAAATGGATTTAATTGAAAAAATGAATTGGAGATACGCCACAAAAAGAATGAATGGAACAAAGGTTTCTCAGGAAAAGCTAGAAAATATATTAGAGGCTGTACGTTTGGCGCCGACTTCTTTTGGTTTGCAACCTTTTAAGGTGATTGTTGTAGAAGATGCAAAGCTCAGAGAAAGAATATATAATGAAGCATGTAAACAACCTCAGATTATGGAAGGCTCGCATGTTCTTGTTTTTGCTGCAAGGAAAAATGTAGATCAACAACAAGTTGATGAATATGTAAATCTTATTGCAAAAACCAGAGGACTTCAAGTAGAAAGTTTGAATGATTTTAAAGCAATGTTTGGAGGAGTTGTATCGAGATCAGAAGATAAAAACTTTGTTTGGACAGCTCGGCAGGCATATATAGCGTTTGGAGTTGGAATTGTGGCCGCCGCTATGGAAAATGTTGATGCCACACCAATGGAAGGTTTTAGCCCCGAAGCTATGGATAAAATTCTTGGATTGGATGAACAAAATTTGAGTTCAGTTAATGTGTTAGTGCTTGGTTATCGTGATGCGGAAAACGATCGTTTATCGAAAGTGAAAAAAGTAAGAAAGACAAAAGAGTCTTTGTTTGATTTCAGATAACAACGAAATAAGTTGAAAACTTTCGCCTCTGGCAAATAACATAATGTCTCAACTTAACAAAAAAGAAGCCTGACAAATTAATTTGTCAGGCTTAATTATTTTGATAAAAGAAGTATTAATAACCCCATTTCAAATAAACTGCTCCCCAGGTGAACCCTGCTCCAAAAGCAGTGAGAATCATTTTATCTCCTTTCTTGAATTTCTTTTCTGATTCCCAGATACATAATGGAATACTTGCAGCAGAGGTGTTTCCAAAATGATCAATATTTATGATTACTTTATCGTAGCTCAATTTGGTACGATTAACAACAGCATCAATAATGCGTAAATTAGCCTGATGTGGAATCAACCACGAAACATCTTCGTTTGTCAAGCCATTTTTATCCATCAGGTCTGCCGATACTTCTGCCATATTGGTTACTGCGTATTTGTATACGTTAGCTCCTTCCTGATAAGTATAATGCATGTCTTTCTCAACTGTTTCTTTGGTCGTTGGTATTGCAGATCCACCTGCTTTTATATGCAGATGTTTCATGCCGACACCGTCGGTATAGATCATTGAATCCATTACGCCAAAATCTTCTGTTGTTGGTTCTACTAAAACTACAGCTGCTCCATCACCAAAAAGAGGTGCAGTAGTGCGATCGTTGTAATTTGTAATAGATGACATTTTTTCTGCTCCCATTACCAATACTTTTTTGTATTTCCCAGATTCAATAAAGCTTGAAGCAGTAGTAAGAGCAACAATAAATCCCGAACATGCAGCTTGTAAATCAAAAGCTAATGCATTTTTGATGCCAACTTTTTCGGCAGCCATTGAAGAACAAGAAGGGAAAATGTGATCGGCAGTCGTAGTGGCGCAAATCACAAGATCAATTTCTTCAGGTTTTATTCCTGTTTTTGCAAATAAATCTTCTATCGCTTTTGCCGCCATAAAAGAAGTGCCTGTATTTGGCTCTTTTAGGATATGGCGTTCTTTAATCCCAACTCGAGAGGTAATCCACTCGTCGCTGGTGTCCATCATTGTGCTTAATTCTTCGTTATTCAGGATGTAATCAGGTACATAGCCTCCTACGCCGGTTATAACTGCATTAATCTTCGACATGTTTTTTGTTTTAAGTACATAAAAATAAAGCTCTAAATTTTTGTTTAGAGCTTAATCGTTAGTTCCAAAAATAATATTTTTTAAATAGACTCAACTATTTATACAGTAGCTAATTTTTCTATTGCTAATTTTCCTCTGTAATAGCCACATTCGCCACAAACAGTGTGATAAATATGAGCTGCACCACAGTTTGAACAAATTGCCAAAGTTGGAGCTTCCGCTTTATAGTGTGTTCTTCTTTTGCGTCCGCGTTGTTTCGAAATTTTTCTTCTTTCTTTGTTAATTTAATTATTTTCTGTTATATTAGGTAAACCTTCCCATCTCGGGTCTGTTGGTATTTCGTCTGTTGAAAAATCATCATCATCGTCGTCAAATTCTAATAAAGAATTGTCATCATCGTCATCATCTTTTTTCCGGGCAATGTGTTTCTTCAACTTTGTAATCATTGTTTTATTACACTCACCGGTTGGATGTACATGTTTTATAGGGATATTTAGTACGATAAATTCGTATAAGAACCATGCTAAATTTATTCCTCCATCCGATTCGGGAACAATTACGATCTCATTTTCTTCCGAAAAAGTAGTTCCAAACTTCACCTGCAATTTTTCTTTGTAGTGAATGGTGAACTCCATATCGTCCAAACAACGATCGCACGGAATAATAATGGTTCCATCCAGCAAAATGTTCAGCTCATAAACTGAAACGTTCTTTTGAACCGTGACTTTTGCTTTTAAATTTCCCTTTCTTACCTCAGGACTGTCGATTTTTTTGAAATACGCTTCGTCAAGGTCAAATTCAAAGCTACGAGTTCCGCTTGTTATGTCCTTTAATACTATATTGTACTGTTCGAATTTCGACATTTCCTTTTGATAATTAAAACCGCGCAAAGGTACAAAATTATGTTCTATTATAAAATAGTTTCTTTTCTATTTTATGAAATTTATTGCTTTGTAGCCTATAAAATACTTAAATGTACTGTGGTTGAGAGACAAATCAGGGTTTAAAGGTATCCCTGTTTTATGATTTTTTATTCTTTAGAATTTATTTTCATAATTATTCTGAATACTGTACCTACATTTATTTCCGACTGTTTTACGAAAATTTTTCCTCCGTGATATTCTTCTATAATTCTTTTAGCCAGCGATAAACCCAATCCCCAGCCGCGTTTCTTTGTTGTAAAACCGGGAGTGAAGACCACTTTATATTTTCGTTTGTCCATTCCTTTTCCGGTATCTTTTACATCGATAAAAACTTCGTTGTTCTTTTGTTGCACGTAAATGTCGATTCTGCCCGTGCCATCCATTGCATCAATCGCGTTTTTACACAGATTTTCAATCACCCACTCAAATAGTGGAACGTTTAATTTAAGAAAGAGATGTTCATTTTCGGGGAAATGGCATTGGATTGCAACCTTTTGAGATGATCTTTTCGCCATGTATTGAATGGCATTATCGAGTGTTTCGTTCAAACTTACTACCTGCAAATCGGGTTTTGAACCAATCTTGGAAAACCTTTCAGCAATAATTCTTAGCCTGTTGACATCTTTTTCCATGTCATTGATAAGCTTATCTTCCTGATATTTCAGTTTTAAAAGATCAACCCACGCGAGGAGCGATGAAATGGGCGTTCCCAGCTGATGAGCAGTTTCTTTCGAAAGCCCAACCCAAACCTGATTTTGTTCCGCCTTTTTTGTTCCCGAAAAAGCAAAAAAAGCTACCAAAAGGAAAATGATAATAACTCCAAACTGGATATAAGGAAAATAATATAGCTGTTTGAGAAGCGAAGAATCGTCGTAATAAAAATATTGGGTGGTATTATCGTCCAAATGAAGCTCTATAGGAGGATTCTTGGCTTTCAATCGTATTAATTCTTTTTTGTAAAATTCGTCAACATTTTTTGAAGGTTCATCAAAATTTCGTGATTGCATGATGTTGTCTTTATCATCAATAATCACAACGGGAATGGTAGTGTTGGCTTCGATAATGCTTAACGAAAAATTTATATTCGATTCCTCGTTCGATTGAATCAGCTGACGAGTCGCTTCTGCCCATATTTCCACTTTTTTTCGTTCTTCAGTTGCCAAAGTTTTAGCCAGTCTGTTTGTGAAAAGAGTAGAAACTAATACAATAGCTATTGCAACCAGAATGAAAATTAATTTAAGTCGCTGTGTTAGTTCGTATAATTTGTTGATATGAATTGCCATTACAATCGTATTTTGTCGAAGTCTTTTATTGGAATTTCGGTTTTTTTTGAAACGTCAAATATAGTAAAAAAGTATGAAACAGGAGTTTAATTTTTTAAGTGCATTATTTGTCGTATCTTTGCAAAAATTATCTGTATGCTGATTGATGGAGCTTTATTTGATATTAGTTTTACAACAGAAATTTATAATATTCTAAAAAACATCCGAACTTAATGCATAAATCAGGTTTTGTAAATATAGTTGGTAATCCGAATGTCGGCAAATCCACTTTAATGAATGCCCTTGTAGGAGAGCGCATTTCAATAATAACTTCGAAAGCCCAAACTACCCGTCATCGTATTCTCGGCATTGTGAATGGCGATGATTTTCAGATTGTATATTCCGATACTCCGGGAGTTTTGAAGCCCAATTATAAGTTGCAGGAATCGATGCTCAATTTTTCGAAATCGGCCCTTACTGATGCTGATGTATTGTTGTATGTCACTGATGTGTTCGATACTTACGAAAAAAACGCTGACTTTGTTGAGAAAGTAAAACTCAATCAGGCTTCAGTTTTGTTGGTTATCAATAAAATAGATTTGATTGATCAGGAAAAACTAATTGTTTTAGTTGAAAAGTGGAAAGAGCTTCTACCTCAAGCTGAAATTTATCCTATTTCGGCGATTAATAAATTTAATGTTGATAATCTGTTCAGTAGGATAAAAAGTTTACTGCCGGATTCGCCACCATTTTTTGATAAGGATCAGTTGACTGATAAACCGGCCCGTTTTTTTGTAACTGAAATTATTCGTGAAAAAATCCTATTGAATTATGATAAGGAAATTCCATATTCGGTGGAAGTAGAAGTGGAGCAGTTTCTGGAGGACGATAAGTTGATTCGCATTAATGCCGTCATTTTTGTAGAACGCGATTCGCAAAAGGGAATTATTATCGGACATGGTGGTAAATCTCTTAAAAAGGTGGGTATGGATGCGCGTAAAGATTTAGAACTGTTTTTTGAAAAGAAGATATTTCTAGAACTTTTTGTAAAAGTTGAGAAAGATTGGAGGAATAAAGATAATAAGTTGAAAGGATTCGGATATAATCTGGAATAGAATAACTTACAATCTAATAAATTAAAATAAAGGAATCATTCGTATATAGGCGAATTGATTCCTTTTTCGTTTTATTTGGAATGTTTTTTGTTTTAAAATCGAATAAAATAAATTTCTTGAAAAAAAATTAAGAAAAATAATAATAATTAAAAGGTGTGTTACGTTATATAATTAAAATGAATTAATTCTCGGTTTTTATTCGGTTCGGCGCCTTTTTTTGTTAGATATTTCAAGTTATTCACCCTTAAAACAAGAAATGTTATGGTAGCCAAGAAATCATCCAAAGCAAGTCTGGATAGTAAAAAATCAGTCTTCACACTTATGGGCTTTATAGTAGGCTTGTCGTTACTTTTTATTGCCCTCGAATGGTCTAAGACCGAAGTGAAAAAATACGAAGTGTTTGATAATAATAAACTGATATCGGAAGACATCGATATTATTCAAACAATGGAAAAGCGGAAATTGCCGCCTCCTCCGCCACCTCCTCCAATAAAAACACTTGATAATATTGAGGTCGTCGAGAATAATTCAAATACAGAATCAGTCGATTTTTCTTCTGAAACCAACGAAGGTGAAAAAATCGACATTTATATCCCCGTTAAGAAAGCTCAAGATGAAGAAGAAGAGGTAGAATTTGTAATAGTGGAACAAATGCCTTCATTTCCGGGAAACATTTTTAAATTTCTGGCTGAGAATATTCATTATCCTCAAGAAGCTATCGATTATAATATTCAAGGAAAAGTTTATTGCGAGTTTGTTGTAAATAAAGATGGTTCGATTGGCGATATTAAAGTTATTCGTGGGGTCGATAGAAGTTTGGATAAAGAAGCTGTTCGGGTTATTCAATCCATGCCGAAATGGAATCCCGGGTTGCAAAGAGGAAAAGCGGTGAAAGTTCGCTATACCCTGCCAATCACTTTTAAATTAATGTTTTAGATAATAATAAAAAAGATTCCTGAACTTCTGTTCTGGAATCTTTTTTTTATATTTCGTATATTTTCATATCCTCACCAAGGAGCGTGTTTTCGAATCCCATTTTAGTTTCCTTCAATATATCCTGTTGGTTGATATAGCGCGCAGAATAATGTCCGATAATTAATTGTTTTACTTTAGCTTTCAACGCAATTTCTCCTGCTTGTCGGGCTGTACTATGGAAAGTTTCTTTGGCTCTTTGTGCCTCATCTTCCATAAAAGTGGCTTCGTGATAAAGACAATCCACGCCTTCAATAATAGGAATAATTTTTTCGGAATAAGCAGTATCAGAACAATATGCAAAACGTTTAGGTGGTTCAGGAGCAATCGTTAGTTGGTCGTTAGGAATTATCTCTCCATCTTCGGTAATAAAATCATCTCCTTGTTTTATTTTTGGAATTTTCCAGGTTGGTATATTATAAAAATCAATCATTTCCCGAATAATGTGCCTGTCTCTTGGCTTTTCCTCGAATAAGAAACCGCAACTGGGAACACGATGTTTTAATGGAATTGAATAAACCGAAATGGAACGGTCCTCGAATATTAATTCGTGCTTTCTAGGGTTAACGTGGTGAAAAATGATTTCGAAAGACAGATCGGAACAAAAATAGTCTAACTGAACTTTCATAATTTTCTCTAAATCAGCTTGCGCATGAATATGAAGTTCCGCTGTTCGATTGAGCATTCCGAAACTGGAAATAAGCCCGATTAGCCCAAAACAATGATCGCCATGCAAATGCGAAATAAAGATATGGCCGAGTCGGTTGATTTTGGCTCCCATTTGCCGCATGCGGATTTGAGTTCCCTCGCCACAATCTATCATGTATTGTTTATCCCGTATTTCGAGGATTTGAGAACTTGGAAAATTGTTACGTGTGGGTAGCGCAGAACCGCATCCTAATATGGTGAGTGTTACTTTTTGCATGGCTGAATGCTTCTGGAAAATTAATTGACGTTAATGGTTTTTTGCCATTCTTTTTTCAATAAACCAAACACAATTAAATCAACAAATCCACGCTTGTGAAGTTCGCCTTCCCGCTCAATTCCTTCTTTTTTAAAACCTAATCGTGTTGCTACTAGCTGACTTTTGAGGTTTTGGTCAGCTACTTTTATCTGAATCCTGTTTATGTTAAATTCTTTGAATAACTTATCGGTAAGTGTTTTGCAAGATTTTGTCATAATTCCTTTGCGTTGGAATTTTTCAGATAACCAATAGCCGATTTCTGTTTTTTTATTTCCCATGTCGGTATCTTTAGTTCCGACCAACCCCACAAATTTGTTTTGGAAAAATATGGTGTAAACCTGTTCGTTTATAGGAGATTCGATAATCGACTGAACAAAAGTCCGGGTGTAGGATATATCCCTGGTTTCGTCAACAAAAGGTAGCCATTCTCTCAGGTATTCGCGTTCACCAACAATTGTGTTGAAAATAGTTTCTACATCCTCCCAACCGATTTTTTTCAACAATTATTTCCTCTCTCATGCGAATACCCATTATTTTTAAATTCTCGTTTTCTTTTTTAGTTCGAAATCACGTCCGAGATATTTTTCGCGAACCACAGGGTTGTCGGCCAATTCTTTTGATGTTCCCTGAAATAAGATTTTGCCTTCGAAAAGTAAATAGGCGCGGTCGGTGATACTTAAGGTTTCGTCTACATTATGGTCGGTTATCAGAATGCCGATATTTTTATCTTTCAGTTTCCAAACAATATCCTGAATATCTTGCACGGCAATCGGGTCAACCCCGGCAAATGGTTCGTCGAGCATGATAAAACGAGGTTCAATGGCAAGACAGCGGGCAATTTCGGTTCTGCGGCGTTCGCCTCCGGACAAACGGTCGCCAATATTCTTACGAACATGTTCGAGATTGAACTCTGAAATCAAATTT
>QKGU01000339.1 GCA_003250325.1 Paludibacter sp. | reverse complement strand
ACAGTAATTTTATCAATTTTAATATTTTTCACTGCTTCAACCTGCGTGCGAACCAACTCCGGTAATTTTTCGATCAACAATAACTGGAATGCTTTAGTTGGATCACCTCCTGCAGCAGCAACCACTTCTTTGTAACCATCAGCCTGTTTTGTCAGAATTTCGTACAAACCGCGTGCTTCGGCATCCATTTTGGCAAAGATAGCATCCGCTTCCCCTTTTGCATTTACACGAATTTTTTCTGCATTGGCCTGAGCTTCGATAATAGCACGTTGTTTTGCAATTTCAGCAGGCACAACAATATTGGCATTCTGAGTTGAACGTTCACGTTCCGCACGCGCATTTTCGGCAGCTTGCTCTGCATGATACGATTCTTCCAACGCCTTTGCCTGTTGTACTTTTTCAGAAGCTATCGCAACTTTCAACGCTTCTGCCTCTTTCTCACGACGAAGAGCGTCTGATTGAGCAATCTGAATTTTTGCCTCATTTTCCCCTCTAATTGCGAGAGCATTTGCTTCGGAAGTTTTAATACGAGTATCTCTTTCCGCTTCCGCCTTACCAATCGATTCATCTTTCATTGCTGAAGCAATACTTACTTCTCGGTCTTTCTGGGTTATTGCAATTTTCACGTCACGATCACGATGCGTTTCGGCGATTTGAGTATCTTTTTCACGATCAGCCATCGCTTTTCCTGTTTCCCCGATTTTTTCCTGCTCCGCCACACTAATTTTGGCTTCGTTGATTGCTTTTGCAGCAGCCTCTTTTCCTAAAGCTTCTATATAACCCGATTCATCTTTAATATCGGTTACATTCACGTTTATCAGTTTCAAACCGATTTTCTTCAACTCACTATCAACGTTTTTCGAAATATTATCAAGAAATTTATCGCGGTCCGAGTTAATTTCCTCAATGGTCATTGTAGCAATAACTAAACGCAACTGCCCGAACAGAATATCTTTTGCAAGATCCTGAATTTGTTCTGAATTCAATCCCAACAAACGTTCGGCTGCCGTATTCATATTTTCCGACTCAGTTGAAATAGCTATAGTAAACCGACAAGGCACGTCGACACGGATATTCTGGCGACTTAAAGCATTTGTAAGATTTGCTTCAATGGACAATGGTTTCAAATCAAGAAATGCGTAATCCTGAATTACC
Organism: Paludibacter sp.; assembly: GCA_003250325.1. Lineage (GTDB taxonomy): Bacteria > Bacteroidota > Bacteroidia > Bacteroidales > Paludibacteraceae > Paludibacter. Next base: position 4,780 of record QKGU01000339.1, on the reverse strand, counting down.
GGCCATATAAAAGCTCCACCACCATGAACACATTTTGCGGATGTTCCACCTGTTCTACCGTATATTACTAATATTTTGTCGGACGGACAACGTTTGTATCTGGCAACTAACGCCGAGATAGTTACAAAAATGACAATAGCCGCAACGATAATGATAAAAATCGGCGACATAAATAATTCTGCTGACATGTAATCTTGTTTAAATAGGTTCTACAATTAATATATCTGAATTTTCAATTTTCACAATTCTAACAACTGCTCCGGTTGGGATTCGCTCTGTTTTTTCTGTCATAGCATCCAGTTCATGGTAAGAGCCATTAACGCTAATCATAATTTTACCTTTCCCTGTTTTGTTTTCAGGAATTGCAAGGTAAACATCTGCCGTTTTATTCAGCGTGCTCGAAAGTTTAAATGAATTATCTTCGGCCAGTTTCTGAATCTGACGAATAATTATAAAGAAAAGAAAAACGAAGACTATCCCTACAACAACTGCAAGAGCAATCAAAAGAGTCTTATTTTCGATTGAATTATAGCATGAAACTCCAGTCCAGCCAAACCCAAGCAGAAAATTTATCAGATTTCGGAGAGAAAAAAGCTGAAACGGAGCATCTCCATCGCTCATGTCGCCGTCAAAATCGGCATTCAAACCATCCGAAGAATCTGCGCCAATAAAAGTCATTATTGTTTGAACAATAAAAATAACACTGGTAGGAATGGCTATAAACCAAAACATTTTTAATAAAGGATCTAAACTTTGAAAAAGTTCCATGATTTCTGAGTTTTAAAATTATAAGGAATAATAAAGTTAACTCAGCACAAATCTATTAAAAAGTCTTGATTTAACAAACTAAACAATTAATATTTTTTTTGTATTGTAAAAAAAAAGTCTGTCATATTTTATGACAGACTTTTAAGCAGTGACAAAAGTCAAGTAGTGTATATACTAAATTACTTTCACATTTACAGCATTTAATCCTTTTTTTCCTTCCTTCAAATCAAATTCTACGGTATCACCATCTTTGATTTTGTCGATTAAACCTGTAATGTGTACAAAATGCTCTTTTCCTGAACCTTCTTCGCTAATAAACCCGAATCCCTTAGATTCATTGAAGAATTTAACTGTTCCTTTACTCATTGATATTTTAATTAATTAATGTTTCACAAAGATAGACTTATATAATTACAAAACAACAAGTTTTATTATAATTATTAAAAAAAATGACAATTCTTTTTAAAACCAACAACAAATACACATCATACTTACGGCAAAAAAATATCCTGCACATAAATCATTTCGATTTCAACTTAAACCTTGCCACTGCAACAACCAATTTTCGTGGAACAAAGCGCACTGATTGAGCAAGAATATTATTTAGTAACCCATGAATAACTACAGTATGTCCCTTCATCATTCTTTTATAACCAAACTTTGCAACATCCTTGGCTGTAGCTACTTTGTTCCATTTAAAAAGCAGGCTTCTCCCTAAATCGGCAACATCTTTAAACTCCGTTTTTGTTGCTCCCGGACATAAAACAGTAACACTAACCCCTGAGTTTTTCACTTCATGAGCTATAGCCTCCGAGAAACTTAAGACATAGGCTTTCGAAGCAAAATAGACTGACATTGTGGGTCCGGGTTGAAAAGCAGCAGTCGAGGCCACATTTAATACTTTCCCATATTTAGCTTTAATCATGGCAGGAAGCAACAGACGGGTAAGCAGAGTCAAAGCCAAAACATTTACATTTATCATTTGTATTTGTTTTTCCACATCCGAATGAGCGAGCAAGCCATAATCGCCAAATCCGGCATTGTTAATCAAATAATCAACATGAATTTTTTTTTCCGACAACTCATGATAAATCTCATGAACTGCATTTTGTTTTGAAAGATCTTTTGATATAATATGAATGATGATTCCATATTTTTTTTTCATTTTTCTTTCGAAATCTTCCAACAGATCTTTACGTCGAGCAATCAAGACCAAATTATCACCCTTTGAAGCAAAAATTTGTGCAAATTCCAAACCGATCCCACTTGAAGCACCGGTTATTAAAACAGTCTTATTCATAATGGTCAGATTTAAGGATTAGGAATTCAGCATGAAAAGAACAAAAAATCGAAAAACCCCTTTTTGAAGCAGGTTTTTCGATTGTATTAACGAAAACAGATTTATTAATCTTCTTTCAGCTGGGGCGTAATTAGTTTGTAGCCTTTACCGTGAATATTGATAATAGCAACATTCTGATCATCTTTCAACAGCTTACGCAATTTTGTGATATACACATCCATGCTTCTTGCATTGAAATAATTGTCATCAACCCAAATTGTTTTAAGTGCAAAATTACGTTCTAAAATACTATTAGCATTAGCAGCCAACAAATTAAGCAGTTCCGATTCTTTTGTTGTCAGTTTTTTTGTATCTCCATTGTGTACCAAAACCTGTTTCTGAGCATCAAATACAAATTCACCAATATTATAGGTAATAATATCTTTTGCTTTTTTACCTTTTACACGACGTAAAATAGATTCAATGCGGTATAGCAATTCTTCCATACTGAAAGGTTTTGACAAATAGTCATCAGCACCTAATTTGAATCCCTGCAGAATATCTTCCTTCATCGATTTTGCAGTAAGGAATACAATCGGAACTTCGGAGTTCATAGCTCTTACATCTGCAGCCAATGCGAATCCATCTTTTTTAGGCATCATCACATCGAATACACATAAATCATATTTATTGCGTGAGAAAGCTTTATATCCCGCCTCACCGTCTGGTTGCAAATCTGCATCATATCCTTTAGTAATCAAATATTCCCTGAGAAGCATGCCAAGATTTTCATCATCTTCGCATAATAAGATTTTTACTTTTTCGTCAGTCATAACTTATAGTTTTTAAGTGTTGGTATTGTTATAATAAATTTAGTTCCAATATTTAATTCGCTTTCTACTTTAATTGTTCCATTGTGATCAGTTACAATCTTTTTTACATAAGCCAGACCAAGACCAAAACCTTTCACATTGTGCAAATTACCGGTAGATACACGATAAAATTTTTCAAAAATACGTTTCAAATCCTCCTTGCGTATTCCTATCCCGTTATCCTCAATACTAATCAACAAATTATCTTTCTCATTCCATGTGTCGATAGTTAACAGCAAAGGTTTATCGCAATACTTCAACGCATTGTCCATTAGGTTAAAAATAACATTTGTAAAATGAACCTCATCTATCAATGCAATATCATTGGTTGCATTCAGATTCGACGTAATTTTACCACCTTTACTCGTTACTTTCAACGAGAAGTTATTGATTATATCTTTAATTAATGGATTGATCTGAATTTCGTTAAACTTCAAAGAAGACTTTTCCCGCTCGAAAATAGCCATCTGCAGCACTTTTTCTACCTGAAAACTCAAACGCTTTGTTTCATCACGAATCACATTCGAAATTTGCTTCAACGACTCAGGAGTCTTGCCCACCCCCGTATCCTGCAACATTTGCGAAGCAAGTGAAATTGTTGAAATCGGGGTCTTAAATTCGTGTGTCATATTATTAACAAAATCATTTTTCATATTGTTCAGTTGCTTCTGTCTGAAAATGATAATAATAGCCACAATAAAGATTACCAATATCAGCAAAACAAGTGCTATCGAAGGAAACAGAAGATTCATCGAGTTCAGAATATAATTTTGCTTTGTTGGAAAAATAACCTGCAAATAGGCAGAATGATTCGATTCTTCCAACGGAAACAATTTCTGAGTATACACATTGTTTTGAGAATTCTGTACATCTTCGTGAATATCCTTATGGCATCTGTAAATTACTTTTCCCTGCTTATCAACAATCGAATAGTAAAAAGGCAGATTAACACCATTATTCACAAAAATCTTATCTAAAATTCCATCCAGATCCTCGAAATTCACTCGCTCGCTTATTTCTTTATTATCTGTTTCTTTCATCCAGCGAAAAACAGCTTGATCAAGAATCGTCTTTGATCTGGAAAAATTTTGCTGAAATTTTTCCTGTAAATATCTCGAAGTCTCTTCAATTGTCGCTTTTCCATGACGGGTAGACAACCTGATACTTGGACGATTCAGTTGTTCTGAAGTCAACTTGAGATGTTCGGCAACACTATCAATTTCGCGACCATATTTTTTGTCCTGATCATCTAGATCCAATAATTTACTCTTGTTTCCTTTATAATCAGAACCTTCTAATGTCTGGCCCAAATATTCGAGTGCCTCATTCTCCTCAACCAGACTAACGGTTTGATACAGACTCCTCTGCACATTATCGTTGAACTGCCCTTCTATCATTTCTGCATTAATGCGGACATGGACATACCTTGCCTGCAAAGCTATGAGCCCCACAAAAGTCAAAAACATAGAAATTATTAAAATCCAAATGGTCGTTTTCTTCATAAGCGTGACAAATGTAACCGAAAAATAATTATTAACTCAAAAAACAGCTTAATTTTAAGCATTTTTTATAATATAATCATAATTTAGTTAATTGAATTAATAATAAAGCAATAAAATTAACTTATTTAACTTAACAAACTTAGTTTATCAAAATTTATTGCACTTTAAAATGCAAAATAAAGCTAAAAATAAAATCAAATTATTATAAATTTGACATTATTTAGTCGAGCCTTAAAAAGCCCATTTTCGTATTATATTATTGTTGATTTGGTAAAACATAGCTTTTATCAAGTCAACAATTTGTATTTTAAATTCGAGCCAAAAAGATGATTTCCATTTATTCATCATCCTTTTGAAGT
>QKGU01000115.1 GCA_003250325.1 Paludibacter sp. | reverse complement strand
ACCATTGTTGGAGCAACACTTTCGGCAGAAACATCGCAACCCAACTTTTTGGCATTGCTCACCATTACTTTAAAGAAAACATCATCGACCAATTCGGCAATGGTGGTTCTCACATCATGTAAAACGGCTTCTGATTTTTCAGCACTCTCAATTGGAAATCCGGCCATCACAGGCAAATAAGGCAACAAATCATAACCGCAAAGTTTCTTAAATTCGCTCAGAAAATTATCGCTCCAGTTCTGACTGCCACATTCCCAACTGTCGATATGCATATATTTCAAAACACGATGAGCCAAAGCATTGTCGGTTTTATTGAATGCGGCTCCAAACCAGTTGTCGAATTGTTTCTGCACCGCTTTTTCGGAAAATTTATCGCATTCCAATCCTTTTCCTCCACCACCAGTGGCGTTTGCCAGGCCGGTTGAAGTGTGCCCCATTCTGACAATTCGCCAACTACCTTTTGGAAGTTTGCAATTCAGTTCTCCCTTTTTGAAAAATGCAGTTACATTGATTACTTTATTTGCCGGAGCACAGCCTTTTGCTTCTGCTTCGTTATTGGTTGTAGCTTCAGCAATGCGCCAAACCATACCTGATTTTCCTTCCCAGCTATTGATGCGGGCTTCGGAGCTCAAATGAATGGCATTGATTTTTAGTGTAGGTTTCCATTTGGCTGCGTCCAATTCCTCGCTTCCGGGCTCAGTTCCTTCTGGAGTCCATGCCAGTCTGTAATATCGTGCTTTGGTCGCAGGAATCGAAAATGTTGTCGTAAATCCATAGTTCTGCCATCCCTGACGAGGTGGAGTTAGTTGTTTTACTTCCGAATAATTATTGCCGTCTGAACTTGACAAAACAAGTAGTCGTTGCGATTGGATATTATTTCCGGCAGGCTCAACCACAATGCTTCGTAAGGTAACATCAGCTTTAAAACTATATTGAATATAGCAAGGTTGTGACGCACGAAAAGCCTTGCCAGCTTCGGTAAATGGGTGACTGTCTTCCGGATTATTGCTGGTGATAATGCAATCTATCCAGTTTTCTTTTTTGGCTTCTTTGATAATTGTTTTATCAATTGGGAGCGCAAAAACAGCAATATCTTTGTAATAATTTTCGTTGATTTGTGGTTGGGTAAGTCTTAGCTTTTTAATTTTCGAAGCATGAATAATGGTGTCGGTGAAAACCACTTTTTGCATGGATTCTTCCGGTTTAATCCAGGGTCCGCCAGCTAAAGCAAATCCGTCTGAAATGTGCATTCCCATTTTCAAACCCAAGCTATCAGCCACCTGAAAACTGTATCGAACCATTTCCCACCATTCGGGTGTAAGTTGGTTGACCGGATTAGGATAATCAGCATCTTCAATTCCCCGAATTGGCATCAGATATGTTCCGCCCAGTCCGATTTCTTTCATAGCTTCCAGGTCGGCTTTGATTGCTGCTTTCGAAACCGAGCCTCGCATCCAGTACCAAAAAGTCCATGGTTTTGCACTCTCCGATGGATTTTTGAAATTATCCAATAGTGAGTTTTGAGCTATTACAGACTCAAAAAATACAATTAATAATATAAGAGCAAATATTTTTCTCATTCTTAAAACACAAAGTCACAAAGATACGAAGATAGAGTTTCGTGTCTTTGTGTTTATAAATCTTATTTAAATCTCAATACAATGCGTCCCTGATAGACGCCATCCACCCATTTCGGTTGAGCTGAAGGGCCATTCAGGTCGGTTGTATTTACTTTATTACGAACCGCAGGAATAACATTCAAAATTGAAATGCCGCTTTTTGGTAAAGTGTATAAAAGCTTATCCCGTCCATCGCGGGGTTCGTAAACTCCTACATAAGTGTCCGGAGTTTCGTTCGTTATGCTGATTTCCCCTTCCGAAGTTTTCAGATTTATCCAGCTTACATTGGCAAAATAACCTTTAAATTCAGGATAATTGAAAGATTCTCCCGGAATTGGGTCGTTATAATCATTTTCCCACAGGTCATAAACAGGACCTTGCAAACGGTTTTGCCAAACACGATAAGGACCGTTTCCTAACCAACGTTTGTGTTCCATTTTTTCTTCGGGATAATCAAACTTAATACCCATCAAATCAATCACTGCACTGAAATTATAACTGTAATCCAAAGTTATCGTGCCATCAGCAGCAATGGTCCATTGGGCTTTGTCGAAATTTCCAAGTTTGTAATTTGCAGTCACAACCAACTGATTATCTTTAGTTTCAGTTATGAAACCTACAAATACACGTTTGTCATCAAATTCGGTATAAGTGCGTTCTTTTTCGCGTGCATGTTCATCGTCGTGGTTGTAGAACTGGTCGAGCGAACGGTCGGCACGACGAGCTGCAATAAAGCGTGGTCCATTGGCAAAACTGATTTCGCGTCCATCTAGACTCACTTTTTTGATTTCTCCATCTTTTGCACTGAAGCTGTATTGATTTTTACCAGCCTTCACGGTCAGATAATCTTCTGATTTTTCAAATGTCGGAGTTGTTCCTTTGGCTTCAAAAGTTTGATTTTCTTTTTTGAAAGGGAATGACCAACGCCAAAGTTCTTTACCACGATAGTCGTATGCAGTTACAAATAATGCTTCTGCTTTCGGGTCAATTTTAGTATTCAAATCCAACGTTCCAGCCTGATGAGCAGCAATATCAGGTCCGCTTACTTCCCCCTTTTTGATTGTTTTTACCTGTCCTTTTGTTTCATTTACAGATGGAAAACTTACCTGCTCCCAACTGAATTTACAAGTGTTTGTGTTCAAATAATCATATCGATTTTCTATTTTTAGAATGCCATCAAATTGTCTATCAAGGTTTTTGTTCATCACCTGAACCGGATTCCAGATTTCTTTGATGGTAAAATAACTTCCTTCTTTTTCGTGATGTGGACCCACAATTCCATCGGCTCCCCAATTGCCCTGATTGTCGATATAACCATTCATATCTACACGCTTTACCCCCTCATCAGCCAAAACCCAAAGGAATCCTCCGGCGCAACGTGGGTGTTTACGCATCATTTCCCAGTAGTCGTAAAGTCCGGCACCATGACCGCCATCGTATAAGCCATGTAAAAATTCTGTCGGCATGAAAATTTCCGGTTTGCGCATATATTCCTGCGATTCGCCATAAGAACGATAATGCATGGTTTCAAAACCACCAAAGTTCCCCTGAGGGTGAATCACAGGGCGTTTCTGTAAATCATATTTCCAAAATTCGCCATCGAGTTCTGTGTTCCAACCACCTTCGTTTCCATTACTCCACCAAATGATAGAAGGGTGGTTTAAGTCTCGCTCTACCATTTCTTTTACCAGTTTTACACCTATTGGCGTATCGTATTTTCCATGCCAGCCGCCCAATTCATTTTCGACATACAAACCGAGTGAATCGCAGGCGTCCAGAAATTCAGGATCTGCAGGATAGTGCGACAAGCGAACGGCATTCATATTCATGCTTTTGATAAGCTCTATGTCTTCGATGTTTTTAGCTTTCGATAGAGTTCTTCCGGTTTCAGGACGGAAGCTGTGGCGGTTCACGCCACGAATCTGAACTTTCACTCCGTTGATATAAAGTCCGTCACTTTCGCGAACTTCGATGGTGCGGAATCCGAATTTTTCGTTGATTTGATGCAGAATATTGCCTTTGTTGTCAAGCAAAGCAATTTGTGCAATGTAGCGATTGGGAGTTTCAGCAGTCCATGTTTTGATGCTTTTTACATTGAACTGAACTTCAGACCAATCACTTCCGGTTTTCACAGGATTATTGCTTTCTGCAACTCTTTTGCCTTGTTCATCAAAAATGGTTGTTTTGATGCTGGCACCTTCCCAGGCTCTGTTCAATTGATATCTGGCATTAAAAGTTCCATCGGCTTTAGCATCAATGGCAATCTGACTAATATTTTGTGCGGGTTTTACTTCCAGAAAAACCGGACGGAAAATTCCTCCAAAGTTCCAGTAATCAGCACGTCGTTCAGCTAAATTGACACCAGCATTTGAACTTTCTTTGCTAACAGTTACTTCGAGCAGGTTCTTTTTGCCGAATTTCAAACGGCGACCAATGTCGTACGAAAAACGGTAAAATGCTCCCTGATGAATTGCTCCGGCTTTTTGTCCGTTGATTTTTACTTCGGTATCGGTCATCGAAGCTTCAAAAGTGATAAAAATCTCTTTGTCTCTCCAGCTCACAGGAACGTCAAACTCATATTTGTACATTCCTTTTTCGTCAGCAACGCCATCCGGGAAAGCTTTTCCATACCAGCGCATGCCATATTGGTAAGTTCCAAAACCCTGAAGTTCCCAACAGGAAGGCACGCCAATTTTGGTCCATTTGCCGGAATTCATTCCATCGGTGCAGAAAAAATCCCATTGAACCATATCGTCGCAACCATGACCTGAAAGATAGACCCGTTCAGTTTGATTGTCGGCTTTTTGTATTGAAAATGAGCTTATTGTTATTGCTGTAAATGTAGCTGCGAGAAAGGTCTTTAAACGAATCATTCTACGTCTTAAAATTTGATTTTATACTAATTTTAAGACGTAGAATGATTGATTTTGTACTAAATTTAGTACAACTCAAATATCTGAATTATTTTATTTTGATCAAATAATTTACAAATCAAGTTTTGCAATAGCTTCTCTAATTCGGTTTTTATGTTCATCATCGAATTTTGAGAATGGAGACGCAAGTTCATCGCTACAAATTCCTAAAATCGAAAGTGCAGCTTTTACGCCTTTAAGATAACTCGAACCGTAACTTCCCACACTATAAATTGATGAACTGATTTGCATTACTTTCATATGCAACTCCCTAACTTTATCTATATCGCGGTCAACAGCAGCATTGTACAAAGCCACATACAATTTAGGGAACATATTGGCTCCACCATTTACTCCACCGTGAGCTCCCATCAAAACTGATTCTGCCATCATTTCTTCCGGTCCTACAAATAATGAAAAATCAGGACGATCGCGAAATTCATACATTACGGATTGAAAATAACCGCCATTTGCAGAACTATCTTTAAATCCTGCTACTTTAGGATTCTCGGCAATACGACGAATTGTTGATGGCGCAAACGAAACCTTTGTATGTGTAGGCATATTGTATAAATACACAGGCAAATTCAACTGAGGAATCAATTGCTCATAAAACTCGGCCAACTCGGGTTGTCCCGTAGCAAAATAATAAGGTGGAGCAGTTACCAAGCCATCTGCATCATTGTCGGCGGCTAAATTTGCCAATGACACACTATCGACTAATGAAGTATCCGAAATTCCTACTAATAACGGCAAACGTCCATTCAAAACACGCGCACTCTGTTTGATCACTTCTTTACGAAGTTCGAAGCTTAAACTTTGTGCTTCACCGGTAGTACCCAGAATAAATATTCCATGAACCCCTCCGGCTACTACATGTTCAATCAATTTTTCAAGTCCAACAACATCCAGTGTGTTGTTATCGAGCAATGGAGTTACTAACGGTGGAACAATTCCACGCAAAATTTCTTTCATAGTTTTTCACTACTGACCGACAAAACTTGAATTTTGTCGGTTTTTATTTTTATTTATTTGTCTATCAATTATTAGCGGTTTTTATTTTTGTTTTACTGAAAACCTACCCCCTCTCAAAATAAACTCATTTGCAAATTTGTGGGGCTT
>QKGU01000346.1 GCA_003250325.1 Paludibacter sp. | reverse complement strand
ATCACAATGCGTTTCTGTTAAACCGATTTATTGAGACTTTCGGTATAAAACCTAAAACCCTAAAAAGTCACCACCATGTCAAAGAACTACTGTATTTCGGCACGAAAGCCGCTTAATTATTATATTTTTCTAACGGACTATTGCAATATTATCATTCATCAGTTTCAACAACTTCTGCATAAATAAATCTTCCTGCGATTTTATCTCCAGCGGTGGTAAATTGAGCTCGGTTTTTACACCTGTAATTTGCGAACGATAAAATTGTTGCAATTGGTTTCGTTGAGCAATAAGATTTTCGACGCGTGCATGTAAAAACTCAGAACTGAATGGCTTGGTAATATAGTCGTCTGCACCCACTTTCATTCCAGCCAATTTGCTTTCCATATCGGTCACGGCAGTAAGCAGGATAACCGGAATATGCGAAGTACGGGCATCTTCCTTCACCTTTCTTGTCAGTTCCAATCCATCCATTTCCGGCATTCTTAAATCGGTAATGATAAAATCAGGTAATAATTTATCTGTTTTTCGCCAGCCTATCAAACCGTTTTCCGCCTCCTCAACTCTATAATTGTTTTTCAAACTGCTTTTTAAGAAATGTCTGAGTTCCTCATTATCTTCCACCAACAGAATCAATGGCTTCTTTTTCTCTGGTTGTTCATCGAGAATTTCCATTTCATGCAACAATTCATTTTCAATCTGTTCTTCAGGCACTTTCTGATCAGAAATAATAATATCTGCATTTTCATCAAAATGAGAGACTCCTAATGGAAAATCGAGTCTAAACGTAGTACCCTCTCCAACCTGACTCTCCACATGAATTTCACCGTGATGCAATTCAACAAGATTTTTCACCAGATCAAGACCAATACCGGTACTTTTCTGGGTTATGTTTTTCATGGTTGGAGCACTAAAGAAACGGTCGAATATAAAGTTAATCTTTTCCTGTGCAATTCCAACTCCTTCATCTATAACATAGAGATATGCCTTGTTTTGGTCGGCTCTGGTTCTTACTGTAACCTTCTTCCCTGCTGGCGTAAATTTGAAAGCATTCGACAATAAATTATAAATAATCGAATCGAAACGTTCGGGATCTACCCATAATTTTGTACCATTCGTTTCGTCTATTATCTCAAAATTAATTTCCTTATTATGAGCAATTTCATAAAAATTACTTCCGCTCAGTTTTACAAAATCACCAAATCCAACTTCCTCAACGGTCAATCGCATTTTATTGTTTTGTATTTTGCGGAAATCCAAAATCTGATTAATTAATCCAAGTACACGATCCAAATTTCGACGCACTAATGTAAGTTGTTCCTTGATTACCGGATCAAGTTTCTCGCGAAGGATATTATCTATTGGTAAAGCTATTAGTGTTAATGGCGTGCGCAACTCATGAGAAATATCGGTAAAGAAACGAAGTTTCATTTCCGTCATATTTTTCTCAAGCGTTACGTTGGTCTTCAGTTTAAAAATGGTCATAAAAATGGAGAACGCAACAATCAATAGCGCAACAATCAGAATGGCATATATGAATTTTGCCCAGCCCGACTGCCAGAATGAAGGAAGAATTTCCAAATCAATCTGTCGTTCGTTATTCAGCCAAATACCTTCACTATCAGTTGATTTCACATGGAAAGTATAATCACCAGGAGGTAGCGAAGTATATGTTGCAAAATGCTTTGTATGAACATAGTTCCATTCCGTATCGAATCCATCCAGCTTATATGCATACTGAATCTTGTCCGGAGCACGCATGTCCAAAGTAGCAAATTCGATCGTAAATACATTCTGATAACTTTTGAAAACGATCTCAGAAGTTTTGTCAATCTGAGTTTGAAGTAACGATTCTTTTCCTCCAATTTCCACCGGCTTATTGAAGAGCGACAAACCGGTAAATACCAATGGAGCTTCAATCACACGTCGCTTAACTGCTGCCGGATTGAACGTGTAAAATCCGGATTTAGACCCAACACAAATTTCGCCTGACTCCAACAGACAAGCTGATGCTTCCGAAAACTCAACATTTTCAAGTTCATTTCCTTTTCCAAATACTTCAACTTTCTCGCTTTTCTTATTAAATTTAACAATAGAGTTTTCTGTTGTAAGCCACAAATTCCCTAATTTATCGTCGATAATTGTATACACAACATTGTTCGGAAGTCCTTTAGCTCTGTCAAATATTTCAAATTCAGGCAGCCCACCTTTGCCTTTCAGTGTTTTCAGTTTATTAAGTCCACCACCAAAAGTTCCAAACCACATGGTTGAGTTACTATCTTCAAAAATACAATGTACATCATTTGCACCTAAGCTATTCGGATCTACTTCGTTTTTATGATAATAGTTAAATTTGATATTATCTGTGGATTTGAAATTTGAATTGAAAAAGACAAACCCCTCAGTAGTAGCCACCCATATTTGCTGTTTAGAATCAACAAAAACCTGTCTTACTTTTGAACAATTGGCTATAGGGTATGATTTCATTTTATTTCCGGCATGAATAAAACGAGGCTTTCCTGTACTTTCGTCAAATAAATGTAAACCGCCGCCATAACTTCCAGCCCAAATACGTCCTTTTTGGTCTTGCGTTACCGAGTAGAAATCATTATTTGCCGGAGAATAAATATCTGCCGGATTATGTGTGAAGTTTTCTATCTGGAAACTATTTTTTCCTTTCTCTTTCAGTCTAAAAAGCCCTCTACGCTTTGTAGAAAACCAAATATTGCCCGATTTGTCCTGAAAAAAATTATAGACCAGAATTTCCAGTTTACCACCGGGAACAATTCTTCCATCTGCATTTAGTGTCCCAATCGGTTTTTTGTTGATATCGTAAACATGTACGGCTCCATCCTTGCAAGCCACCCACATTCTATTCTGGTTGTCTTCGAAAATAGATCTTGTTTCATTAGAAATGCTGTAAACAGAATGATCCTGAAACAAATAATGATTGAAATAATCGGGTAAGAATGTACATTTAAAAAAACCGTTTCCTCTGTTGGTACTTATCCATAAAACACCCTGAGAATCGGCCAGCACATGATTGACGCCATAAGAGAATAAAGTATTTACATCCTCATTATAAGCACTGTAAAACGGAACAAGTCTATCATTTTCTCTGTCAAACCAGGAAAAAGATCCCCAATAAGGTTGAATCCACAACACATCTTTATCGTCTTCAAAAATTAGATAGTTTGGATTTGTTACCTGACCTTCATTCATTCTTGACCCAACAAACTCCACTTTGTTTTTTTGTGGACTAAAATGTAAAACACCTTCCGAACGAATTCCCAACCACGCATCCCCTGCTCTATCTACATAGATAGAACTCATTTCATTCGTTCTCATTTCAGGATATTTTTCTTTTGAAAAATGTTGCACTGCTTCTTTAATAATATCATAAGTAAAGAAACCTTGTTCGTTGGACGCAAAAAGATAGCTATTGGAAGAGAAAGAGGCCATAGCATTAACTGTGGCTCCTTCTGACAATTCTATAGATTTAAAAGTTTTATTCCTTTTTTCATATTGAAAAACTTTGGAACGACTTCCAAAAAAAATTCTTTTATTGTTTTCAATAGCAGAATAAAAAGACTGATTTTTAAAATAAACGACTGATTCTCCTGAAGAATTAATACAATTAAGTCCATTCCGGGTCAACAACCAGATATTTCCTTCTTTATCCTCAAAAATACGTTGAACGAAATTATTAGGAATCTTTTTATTCTTCTCATTAAAAGCAGAAACTTTCAGGTTCTTATCTGATTCTTCTGTTTCTATACGGAAACAACCTTTACCAAAAGTTGTTAGCCACACATCTCCTGAAGGCAAAATAAACATCTCGTTTATTTTTTCATTGATATACCCTCCGTCAGGATTTCCAATCAAAGTCATTTCCTCAGTATCCGGATTGAGCCGACAAACGATCTCATCGTAAGTCTTAACCCAAATGAAACCCCATTTATCTTCCTTAATATCGATAATACGATTACTTAACAGAGATATTCTTTTTTCGGGTTTTGAGTTGTAAATAGTAAAATTGTAACCATCAAATTTATTCAATCCATCGCGCGTACCAAACCACAAATAACCTTTGCGGTCTTTCATCATGGCCGTTATGCTGTTTTGCGAAAGGCCGTTATCGGAAGTATAATGAGTAAAAGAAAAATGATATTGTGCACTGGCAAAAAATGCTAAAAATATCACACTAAAAATGGCGAGTAATCTTTTCATATTTCGAATGTTGGTTTCTGTTTAAACAAATAAATATGTTTAGTTGTTTAACAATAAAATAATCAGTACTAACATATTTTCATGACATTTTATATTATGCAAAAATAAAGATTTGAATTATCTGTACAACGTAATTTACAATTAAAAATCCACATATAGTCAATTATTGCACAGTTTCAATTAATTATTCCACATGCGTTAATTTGCATAGACCTATATTTGCATTATAGAATTATTCTTAGATTTAAAACACTTTAAAACAACAAGATCATGAAAAAAACATTACTTTCATTAGCCATCATATTTATGGCAATTACTTCGGTTAATTCTCAAACAGTATGGAATTTGGGTGGTGATGAAGCTCTTAATGCAACTTCGCCTTCTTTTCCTACATCAACTGGAATTGGAACAGGTGACGGCACTGCAGGAAATCCAGCTTTCCCTGTAATGATTAATGGACTTGGAATTACCGGCCTGTCAACAAATGCTAACATGGGTGCAGTAAACGCATCAGCAAAAACTTTTGGCTCTTACTCATTTGTCAATAGATTTCAGTTTAATGGTGCAGGTTACACTGGCGCTGCAGCTGGTGATGTAACACCTTTGGTAAATATGCCTACACAACGCTTTTTAACTTTCAATGTTAGCGGTAATAGTACTGTTTATATGATTGGAATTACTGGTTCCAGCAGTTCAGAAAGAAAAATATTTGTAACTGATGGAACTAATTATGTGGGCAGTGTTACTTTTCCAGCTGCAAGTGCTTTAAGTGATGGAACTATTAATTATACTGGTGGCGCAACAACATTATATGTATTTTGCAATGCATCATGTAATTTAGCTTTACTATCAGCCACAAACGTAGTTGCATCTTCTGTACCAAATGTTCTTTCAGACAAAGGTATCACATTCAATGGATCAGAAATTACAAACACAAAAGGATTTGAAGTTGAAGTATACAATGCATTAGGAAAAAGAATAACAAGTTCAACCTCATCAATCCCTACAAATAATTTTCAAAAAGGAATGTACATTGTAAGAATTGCAGATACAAGCGCTGTTTTGAAAATAATGATTTAATTTTTCACTATACTCATTTATATTGAAAGCCCTATGCATTTCTGCATAGGGCTTTTTCTATATATCATCAGGATAATGAGACAGTTCAACTTATCCTTTTCTCAATTATTTTTTATCGTCAATTTTTAATACGCATTTAATAAATAATTTTACCTGAATAAATCATGATTTAATCTTGTTAATAATATTTTTTATATACATTTGCATTTAGTACATGACAAAAATTATAAAGCGATATAATTATTTGATTATCAATAAAATAAGTATTATTTTATTGATAAAAGACCTTGAAATTTTGTATCTTTATAGCTGACTAGCAATCGGTTATAATGAAAACAAAAGATTCCAAG
>QKGU01000310.1 GCA_003250325.1 Paludibacter sp. | reverse complement strand
AAAAAAATCAAAAAGTAGGACAGCAAAATTCTTCGGATACTATTTCGAAAATTCTTGGATTATTACCAGAATTTCTTCTTCGGTTTGTGGTGTTCACCTTGCTCCACATGGATAAAGTTGGTATAATGCCGAAATTTATCAATAGAGCAAGTCCATGGCATTCGAGCATTTTTTTGACGAATATCGGTTCGATTGGCGTAGAATCAATTTATCACCATTTGTATGAATTCGGAACCTGTAGCATGTTTGTTGCTATGGGTAAAAAATCCAGAAGACATGCAATTACAAAAGACGCCGAGTTGAAAGTTCACAAAAGTATTCAATTGAAATTTGTAATGGACGAAAGAATTTGTGATGGTTTCTACTATGCATCTTCCATGCGACTGTATAATAAGATTTTAGCAGACCCGTCCGTTTTACTAACTCCACCGGAGAAAGTATTCGTTGACGAAGGAGTAGGAAAAAAGCGAATTGATATCTAATTTTCCAAAATTAAAAAAATCCCGGTTTGCAAGATTTCTCAACAAACCGGGATTTTCTATTTAATGCCGTATTTTTAAAATTTCAAATCTTTTATCTTTACAACAATATTTCCTTTCGCATTAGCCAGAACCCTTAATGCTCCCGGAATTAAATTCAGCTCTTTTACTGTTACACTGTTCAATTCTCCCTGTAAAGTAACTCCATCGTAAACCGGATAGTTCGAAATCGTTTTGTTCGCTTCCGCTCTCATGCTCTCCAAATCTTCTTTAATCGGATAAGTAAGATAAGGTGTCAGCTGTTTCAAAATAAGTCCGTGCAATAACCAATTGGCCGATTTCACCAACGCGTTTTGTGTTTTGATATCAAACTCAGGCTCTGTTACCTCAACAGCCATTTTCTCGGCGTTGTAACTCATATTACCATTAAAATAAATACGTCCTTTCACAGCTCCTTTTACATCCGCCACAAACACAGCTTTTCCACCGCTTCCGTAAATCGATAAATCAGTTATGGTTATTGATTTGCCGCCCTGAGTAAATGTTTTATTCACCAATTGAGCTTTTGCCATTTCCGATATTTTTGCATAAGTCACATCGGTTGCAACATTCAGATTAAATTGCTGAGCAGGTTTATTTACGAGTTTAAAATCAGGAAGCTTAACTTCTGGCTTTGTAGCTGGTTTTGCTCCCATAAACGATTCAATCTGTCCATAAACTGCCACCGCCATATTCAACTTCGTTCCGGTTGTAGTAAATGGTGAAACATAAACATCTTTTGGCGAACCATCGACCACACCTCCGAAACATATTTTTTTAAATCTACCGATTCTGATAATGCTTTATCAATTTGATCGGAAATAAGTTTCTCGCAACGGCTCAGTGCCAAATTTGCAATTGGTGTTACCGGAACATTTATGCCGACGGCCTGAATTTTAGGAGTCTGAATCCACTCAAACCCATTCGACGAAGTCTGGCTTTTCAGTTTCCAATCTTTCGATATATTTATCGCCGTTTTGTACTTCAGAGCAATACTTCCTTCGGCATCGTAATGATCACCAACTTGGATACCGAATTTTTCTACTTTCCA
>QKGU01000068.1 GCA_003250325.1 Paludibacter sp. | reverse complement strand
CCATCATCATCGAAGTCAATATCGATATCGGGCATGGAGATACGGTCTGGATTAAGAAAACGCTCGAACAGCAAGTCATATTTTAGCGGGTCAATATCCGTAATTCGAAGACAATAAGCAACTACCGAACCAGCCGCCGAGCCACGTCCGGGGCCAACCGAAACGCCCATACTGCGGGCTGCAGAAATAAAGTCCTGAACAATAAGGAAGTAACCGGGGAACCCCATGGTTTTCATTACATGAAGCTCAAACTCGATGCGCTCCATGGTTTCCGAATCTATATTTTCGCCATAGCGAACTTTTGCTCCTTTCAACGTCAGTTCACGCAAATAATCGGCTTCGAGTTTCACGCGAAGGGCTTTATTATATCCGCCTAATCGGTCAAAACCATCACCAAATTCTTCGCGAAGCATTTCTTCGGTAAATTTTCCGCGATATTGCTCTTCCGTTCCAAATTCTTCAGGAATCGGGAAGACCGGCATCATTGCTCCGGAATCGATATCGTAAAATTCTACTTTTTCGGCTATCTCCTGGGAATTTTCCAATGCTTCGGGGAGGTCTGCAAAAACTCTTCCCATTTCTTCGGGCGTTTTCAACCATTCCTGTTTGGTGTAACGCATGCGGTTTGGATCGTCCAGATCTTTCCCCGTGCTGAGGCAAATCAAGCGTTCGTGAGCTTCGCCGTGTTCTTCTTCCACGAAGTGTACATCGTTTGTGGCAACAATTTTGGTATTGGTTTTCCGGGCAAGTTGAATGAGAATTTCGTTTTGCCGAACCTGTTTTTCGTAAGTAGAATAATCTGCGTTTGGTTTGTCGGTTTTATGGCGTTGAAGTTCGATGTAAAAATCATCACCGAAGACTTTCTTATACCACATAATGGTTTCTTCGGCTTCTTTCAGATTTCCGCTTTCTACTTTTTTGTGAATCTCGCCACCCAAACAGGCCGACGAAGCGATAAGTCCTTCGCTGTATTTTTCAAGAACTTCGTGGTCGATACGCGGACGATAATACATTCCGTCGATCCATGCCGTAGAAATCAGCTTGCAAAGATTTTGATATCCTTTTTTATTTTTTGCCAATAAAATAAGGTGATACCCGCTTCGGTCTTCAACCCCGTCTTTTGATTTCAAACCGCGGCGTGCAACATAAGTTTCGCAACCAATTATTGGTTTAAATAGTTTCTTCGATTCTTCTTCGAGTTGAGCCTGCAACTCTATTCTTTCTTCATCGGTAAGACCATCTGTTTGTAACTTCTTTTTGGCAAGAGCTACCTGACAATGCGCTTTGTTGTTTTTCTTCTTTACGTAGTTGATAAATTCCTTGATTCCGAACATACTTCCATGGTCGGTAAGTGCCACGGCATTCATTCCACTGCCAATGGCTTTATCCACAATGCCGGGTATGGTTGACATGCCGTCGAGGACAGAGTAGTGCGAGTGAACGTGAAGATGAACAAAGGAACTCATTGTAATTGTTTGGTTCTCTGATGATTTGTGATCGACAAAATCATGTCGATTTCTGTTGCTAAAGATACAGCAAATTTTGAAAGCCGACCAAAGAAAATGAGAAGAAGTTATCCACAAATTTCGAACGTCTATCTTTCAATTTCATAACTCAATATGTTGTTTTGTGATTTTGCGTACCTGTATTTTTTGCTAAGAACCTTTATTTTCAATAAGAAATTTCAGTTGTCAACACAAATAAGTGGGAGAAAAATTTTAAAGAAATGATCAATAAAATTTTGTCAACTTTTATAATTGCTAACAATTCAACATTATTTTACACATTACTTTGCAATTGATTATTCTATCAGAGTCGATAAATAAATTAAACAAATCAGTCTGTACAAAAACATGATCTTATGAAAAAAATCTGCTTATTAGTAATCGTAATGATTTCATTGATAAATGAATCATTTGCAAAAAACGATTTCAAGATTGTTCAATCATTGACAATCCCGTTTACACCAAATTTAATTGAATACGATCACACCCCTGACTTCAGCTACTTTCTTTGCTCTACAAAGTCGGATATGGCGATGATCGATGGAAACTCAGGGAAAATTCTTTGGCAGGTGAATTTCCAAAAGGCTTTTAATAATAAAAAATTTTCCAATCAGTTTTGGAACAAAAACGCTAACGTGATTCTTGTTTACGACGAAGATTCCAAAAAAGCGATCGCAAAAAAATACTTTATAGACGGTAAGACAGGGACTCTGCTTTGGGAGAGTGATAAATATGTTTCTGACTTTGGGAAATATGAATTATCCGAAGGTTTTAAAAGCTATTACGACAATCAAACCATGGGTGTATTACTCCCGACCAAAGATAAAGTTGAATTTGTAAATGTCCGCTCAGGAGACGTTATTTGGAGTAAAACATTTGACATTAGTGGAAAAGAACGGGATTTTGACTGCTTCATAATGGAGTATTATAATTTAGTCAAGATTGTAATGGGTAAAAATGATGAAACTTATCTGACAACAAATACCGGCGAAGCGGTTACTGATATCGAAAAATACTACGATAAAAAGAAAGCTTTATCTACAGCAACAAGGGCCACATTGCTCGAAATTCCTGAGAAGAATTGCTATGTAATTATGAAAGGTAAGGAAAGCGTAGTACTTGATGTTTTAGGAATAATAGGTGGTGGTGGCACCGGCGCTCAAAGTTGGAAAATGAAATTTTCGGCGTACGAAATGGGAACAGATCGACTTTTGTGGGAAAAAGAACATTTTATTGCTCAAAGTGCGGATTGGATAACTTACGAGCCATATGTAAGAATGATGTACGCTGAAGGAAAATTATTTGTAGAACACGAACCTAATCTCAAAACAAATAGCGGACTTACTGTTTTGGATATCGAAACTGGAGAAAAAAGCTGGGAATGCAATTATACGACCAGTTCATTAAAGGGGCTAATGACTACGGTTATGACTCCTTTCCCATCTCCTGAGCCTGTTATATACAATGGAAACGTGTATGTGGTTGATTATTTTTCGAAAAAATTAGTCAGTTACAATCTGGAGACAGGTGCGAAACAGTGGGAGTCGGAAAAACTGCCTACGGTACAAAAAATCCCTAATGCGATACTTTCGGATGGAGTTTTGATTCTTCCTCTCGGAGCTGCCGAGCGTAAAATTCAAAAAACAGAAAGTGCTAATGAGTACTGTTTTAGTTACCATACTTCCCGAATGCGAGTTGTTTGTTCTGGTTTTGGTAAGTCGAAAAAACAATATACATACAAATATATTTACGATGATAAAGATACTTATGGCATTCGTGCTTTTGACTCCGAAACGGGAAAAACACTATGGAGTAATCAGACTATAAGCAAAATAGCTAAAGATAAATTTTCATTTATCGCATCCACTCAGTTGATAGGCGATAAACTTTATTGTGCCACCAATAAAAATCTGTTTGTCCTCGATCCCAAGTCCGGTGCGGTAATAAGTTCAGCGCTTGTATCAAAGGAAAAGGTGGGAGATATATGGGGTATGACTTATTTTAAAGACAA
The DNA here is from genome assembly GCA_003250325.1 of Paludibacter sp. Classification (GTDB taxonomy): domain Bacteria; phylum Bacteroidota; class Bacteroidia; order Bacteroidales; family Paludibacteraceae; genus Paludibacter. The sequence continues at coordinate 17,027 of QKGU01000068.1, read as the reverse complement.
GAATCAGTTTGTTTTAAATTGCGTTTCGGGGGTTGTAAAAGTAGATGCGGGTAGTGGAAAAATATTGGGATCGTTGAAAACTCCAAATGTAAACGGGTTAACTGTTAGTGAGATGATAAGTGCTGATGACCCATATAATGATTATGCGATTTTCTCCAGTGGGAACATGAAGAAAATGGAGTATAAGGAATTTTCTTCTGTTGATCTTGATAACATGAAAATCAGAGGTACACACGCGGCTGATGTTTTATTTTTTGATAATCCGCATTTTGCTGATGGTGGCGACCGGTTTTATACTGTAAAAGGGAATAAATTCAATATTTATGAAATCAAGTAGATTAAATATCGAAAATTAACTTATGAAAACAAATTCTTACGGAAGAATCGGACTGATTTTTTTAATTTCAATGTATATCGGATTTAATACTCTGGCTCAAACCGGACAGAAAATTACCGATTCAAATTGTCAGCCCTATCACCCATGCTTGCTTGGCGATAAGTTTTTTTATATGGGCAAAACAAATCAAACTGGATTCGAGCCCTGGGCTTGTTATAAAAATGGTAATGGTGCTTATTTGATAAAAGACATAAAACCGGGTGCAGCATCGGGAATGGATCAGGTGAATAGCAATAATTCGGCAGGATACCGGATTTTAAATGGAAATTGCTATTTCTTTGCCGATGACGGAATTAATGGTATGGAATTGTGGAAAACCGATGGAACTGCCAATGGAACTGTTATGGTAAAGGATATAAAAACAGGTGCAGGCGGGTATTCAGGTCAGTTTACCAGTGAATCTCCGTTGAATGGAAACATCATTTTTTATGCAAACGATGGTACGGGCTTCGACTTATGGAAAACGGATGGCACAACAGAAGGTACCATTAAAATCAGTAACTTAAAGCTGGCTGTAATACCTTATATAGTGAGTTCAATAACAAAGAAAGCATTTGTTGTGTTAAATAATAAAATGTTTTTTTTCATTAATCAGGCTTTACATGCTTTAGATGGAGTTACTTTCACTCTGAGTTCATTGGAATCTAATGGCAGTTGGACTCCTGTTAATCCGCTTATTACTTTTCAGAATCAGCTGTATTTTTTCAGACAGACAGGGAATATCGTGAGTTTGTGGAGGACTGACGGAACATTAAACAATACGATATTGATAAAAAACAATCTTTATACAGCTGCATATAATGGTAATACCTATGTTCCTATACGATCGGCAGTTAATTCAAATTGTATGTACATTGAAATGAAACTAACCACTAAAGGGACATATTTTACATCTGAATTGTGGAAAAGTGATGGCACTGATGCGGGTACACAATTAATCATGGCATTCAATTCGCAACTCAACGATATGCTTTGTATTAAAGATAAGTTATATTTTTCGGCCTTTTTAGATAATCTGAATAATGGAATATGGGTTTCAGATGGATCAATGATTAATACTACTTTGCTGTATAGCTTTGGTTTGTCCACTTATGTTTCGTTTGGAGGACCTGGAACTACATGGAGTTCATCCTTTAATAATATGAACGATTCGTTGATTTTTTATAAAAATCCCGGTTATGGTAATAATTCGGTATTTCTGACCAATGGTACTTTTAATGAAACAAAAAAGATTCTTGACTTAAATTTTGTGCAGAGTATTTTTGTGGATTCTGCTGTGGCTTATGTGTATAACGGGAGTGATATATACAGATATCCGGCTTATCCGGCTACATCCATTCAGCAAACGAACAATAATGCTGAAGTGTGTATTTCTCCTAACCCCACTTCTGATTTTATAAAAATTGATTTCCCTGACGATTTAGAAGTGAATATCTATTCTTTGACGGGAAATAAATTGGCTGCATTTCATAATCAAAGAATTATTAGTATCAAAGAATTTCCAGCGGGGATTTACTTTGTTAGTATTGATACTGGCAATAAGAGTATTATAAGAAAAATTATAAAGAAATAAATTTACTTGTATCCTTGATTGTCATTTGTTTATGTGTCTGTGGCTAAAAATGTAAAAACAGTATACTAATAGTAAAAATAAAAAATGTGAGTAGAATGAAAAACAGAGTTTTGAATTTAGTTTTGATTGCAATTGCTTTATTGGCAATTGGTAGTTTTTTTAATTCCTGCAGTTCTAATGACCCGCTACTTCCTGCCTTACCAGAAGCAAAAGCCGAATTTGACAACAATAGTGGTGGCGTTATTAAAGGTGTGATAGTCGGTTCAACCGGAGTGTTTAAATTTTCGTTGAAAAACGGGAATGATAGTGTGTATTGCGATGTTCAGTTCGATGGAGAAAAAGGACGTCTTTTTTCGACAGATTTGAACGATTGGACACCCGGAGAGGCTATTGCTAACGCCAAATTTACAGGTAAAATCGGAGCAACAGATGTTGTGGTTTATCTTACATGTAATGCCAATGGAACAGGTATTCAAACGAATTTTGAAATAGCAGGACATTTTATTGTAGCAACACCGATAAAAGAAACATCCCAACTTATTGTAAAAGGTTATGAAGGTACCTATAAGACAACAAAACTGAGCGATGGCTCTACTGTTGATGAGGGTATTTTCAATTTCGTGTTAATGAATAATGCTATTTACGGAACCAGATATTCGACGGTATATAATGAATCCAGAAACATAAAAGGCATTGTGAATGGGAATAAGCTAATTGTGGATGATAAAGAAATGAGTATTGATGACGAAAAAGTAAGCTGTAGTATAACTGTTTCCGATGGAGAAGAGAAACTGGTCGTTGATGGGAAACGGACGTTGTAAAATTATCTGTTGTTTGTTAATGAAGAAGGAAAGGGTTGTCTTTAGACAACCTTTTTTATTTGTATCGCAGACTTGATATATTCAGTCGGGAGTTTGCCGGTATGTTTTTTAAATGCTTTGTAAAAACTGGTTCTGTTGTTGAATCCTGATTCGTAAGCAATGGACTCCACCGTAAAACTTTTTTTATTTAGTTTTTCCAGTAGTTCTATGGCAGTTTTTACTCTGAGGGAGTTTATATAATCTGGGAAAGAACAATTAAGCTTGCTGTTGATAACCATCGACAAAACATTTGGTGATACTCCTAGCCCTTTGGATAATTGAGATAAAGAATAGTCTAGCTCAAGATATGGCTTTTCAGTTTTCATCAGTTCAATAATTTTTCCTAAAACATCATGAGCGTATTGTTCTGTTATCTTGATAGTTGAGTATTTGTTTGAAATTTCTTTTTGTGGTATTGTTTCCTCAATGGGTTTAAAAGCCGAATCTGATAAAAAGGTCATTCGTATAAAAATATATATGAAGAACAGTTGTCCGAACACAGGCATGTAGAGGATAATAAATTTCAGATCAAGTTGGAGTAAGAATGGAAAGAAAGCCATTGTTTGTAACACAAGCATTATCCAAAGTATCTCTTTTATTCGTTTGTGCTGCTGTTTTGAAATGGAAAAAGCCTTTGCCCTATAATACTCTTCCCAAAGTAAGAAAACATTGGAACCTATCGAATATAATATAATAACGAAGTTGTAAAAAAGCCCAAACGGAGTCATTTTGCCGATTTTTGCTAATTCTAATGTTTCAATCCCCCACTGAGGTTGAATAAGGGTGAGTGTAAAAAAGGGGATGTATAGGTATAAGGGAATGAAGTGTAGCCAACTGAATTTTATTTTGTCTTCTTTCGGATGTCGGAGGCAATATATGAAGGAAAGTAGATAAGCACCCCATGCAACATTTGTTGATACTCCTAGGTGGTAAAGGAAAATCTGTCCTTCACCCACAAAGATAGCTGTGTTGTCAACAATAGCGAAGGCAGTGGATAGGAAAATACAACCTAGCCAAAAATAATACGGTGTCTTTCTAGACTTGATCCAACTTAAAATACCAATTAACGATAAGTCGAAAATGGCTAATATAGAAATAATTAAAACTGTATTCAGTGACATGAGATAAGTCTTTTCAATGTCGAAATTGCAATTGTTTTGGAAAGTTTCGCAAATATAATAAATAATTGTTTCGTTTTGTTTATTTGTGTATCTTTTTCATAATTCAAAAATGTATTTAATTTTATTTGGCGTGTAATTGTTGCTACTTGAAATTTTATTTTGTAAAAAAGTAACATATTAAAAGTGGTCGTATTAACAAACAAAGGTGGAAATAAAATTTCCACCTTTGTTTGTTAAGCTTATTAAGCTATCGTTATTTTATTATCGGACTTCCTAAAGGTAAGATCGTACGACCGTACATTTTGTTGAGAAGATTTGCGCCTGCAGCGTAAAAACCAATCATTGAAATAATGAATTCCGACCAAGCGGCAATAGTGTGCCAGTGTTCACCCATTTTGAAAGCGTCCAGCATTAATCCAAGAAACAGTACATCGATTAGAGTCATAATAGCAATCAATGCTTTATTGGTTTTGAAAGCTGCAATAGTTAGAAAAACAGAAATAATCAAATAGCCCAGAAAAACCATGCCCAGTTGGCGTACATCAACTCCTGCTGCCAATGTTTCTCCAAAAACTCCCAACTTAATCATCCAGGAAGAGGCAACTGCAATCCAGAATAATCCATAAATTCCAAAAGCTGTTGCGCCAAATAGATTATTGTGTTTAAAATCATAGACGCAAGCCATTAATTGTGCAACTCCACCTAACAAAATCGCCCATGGAATAATAATAGATAAACCTTCAGTCCAACCTAATTTCTGAGAGGCTGCTATCAATGTAACCATTGCCAGACCAGTTAAACCCAGGGGTGAAGGGTCAGCCACTTCAATACGAATGTACGTTCCTTTTTCGTGCATAAAATATAAATTAAGATTTTTAAATTTGAAGCGCAAAGATAGATAAAACTAAAATTTTGAACAATAGGCATTTAGTTAACTATCAAAGGATTTCGTAAATAAAGAAAGAAATATTAATCTGTATTTTCAGGAAAGAGAAAATCCAAAATACAATTTGGTTATACGGGGCAATTTATTTACTTTTGCTAAACTTTCGGAGTTAACAGAAAGTTTGTTTAAAATTATAAATTGTAAATCTGAGAAATGGCAACATTTAAACGCATTTTGTTGAAACTGAGCGGCGAATCGCTGATGGGAGAAAAACAATACGGTATTGATGAAAAACGACTCAACGAATATGCGTTGCAGATTGCCGAAATTTCGTCCATGGGCGTGCAGGTTGGAATCGTGATTGGAGGCGGAAATATTTTCCGTGGATTGAGTGGAACTTCCAAAGGTTTCGACCGTGTTCAGGGTGATCAGATGGGAATGCTTGCTACCGTTATCAATAGTTTAGCACTAAATTCGGCTTTACAGGCTGCGGGAGTTCGCTCACGAGTACTTACTGCTATTCGCATGGAGCCGATTGGAGAATTTTACAGTAAACAAAAAGCCATTGCAAGTCTCGAAAATGGTGAAGTAGTGATACTTTCTGCAGGAACGGGTAATCCATTTTTTACTACTGATACCGGTTCCTCGTTACGTGCAATAGAAATTGAAGCGGACGTTATGCTAAAAGGAACGCGTGTAGATGGTATTTATACTGCCGATCCGGAGAAAGATCCGACAGCTACGAAGTTCGACGAAATTACTTACGACGAAATTTACAACAAAAACCTGAAAGTGATGGACTTAACTGCCACTACCATGTGCAAGGAAAACAATATGCCAATTTATGTTTTCGACATGGATACGGTAGGGAATCTGAAAAAAGTAATGTCCGGTGAGAAAATCGGAACATTGGTAAAAAATTGAGTTGTAAAAGTTCTTAAAGTTGAAAAGTTTATAAAGTAAGAAGACTCTTATTCGGATTTATATATTTTTGACGGGACATACTTTCAAACGTTATACTAAACATTATAAACTAAAAAATATTATGCTAGAAGTACAACCATTGCTCAATAATGCAGAAGAAAGCATGGAAGCAACAGTTTTATTCCTTGACGAAGCACTGGCACATATTCGTGCCGGGAAGGCAAATCCACGTATCTTGGATGGTGTAAAAGTAGAATACTACGGTTCACATGTACCCATTTCGAACGTGGCTACTATTACTACTCCCGATGCAAAAACAATTAATATCCAGCCCTGGGAAAAAGGGTTGATCGGAGCCATAGAAAAAGCTCTTATTAATTCGGAAGTAGGTATTACTCCAATGAACAATGGTGAAACCATTCGTTTGGCCATACCACCATTGACCGAAGAACGTCGTCGTCAGTTGGCAAAACAAGCAAAAGCCGATTGTGAGGATGCAAAAATAAGCGTTCGTAACGCAAGAAGGGACGCCATTGAACACTTCAAGAAAATGGTGAAAGATGGGCTTCCGGAAGATGTGGAAAAAGATGCCGAAGCAAGTGTTCAGAAGATACACGACAAATACATCAAGAAAATTGATGAAATGTATTTGGCAAAAGAAAAAGAGATAATGACAGTTTAAGAATAGAACGTAAAAATTTCAATTGTCAAATTATAATCAGTCATCTCATTTTTGATATGAGATGACTGATATTTTTATAAAGAAAGCGTATGTTTCGAAAGCGCTACATTTTGATAGCACTTCTTTTTGTATCTGTTCTGGCTATATCGCAGGAAGCTGCAGATAGCATTGTGTCGAAAAAAAGTCTTTTTATCATTCCTCATGCTTCGTATCAGCAGGAAACGAGCGTAGCACCCGGCATAGCCTACGGTTACTATTTTAAAAGTAAAGATATCAGTCGCATTAGCTCTATTTCGGGTAGTGCCATTTATACTTTTCGTAATCAGTTTACTTTCAATGTAACTCCCAAGATATTTTTCCATTCCACGAAATGGTATCTCTATTCCAATCTGAACGTCAAGAATTATCCCGACTATTATTTCGGAATAGGAAACAAACACACCGGCATCAAACAGGCATTTACCTCACAAAATATATCGCTGCTTTTGCAGCCTCAGTACAACATTACCAAACATTTGTTGATTGGTGCTTCATTGTCGGCTCGTTTCGAAAGAGTGCTCACCGATTCTACTTTCGAAAGTAACAGAGATGCTATTTTTCAACAGTTCGGAAGAGTTGGTTGGGAACCATATTCATTATTTAATGTCGGAATAATAGCAGCTTTTGATAGTAGAGACAACCAATTTTACCCGCAAAAAGGTATATTTGCAAAATCATTCTTTACGGCTTCGAAAGCTGGTTGGGGGAGTAGCTATTCATTACAGGAGTTTTCGTTCGATTTTCGACAGTTTGTGCCGTTATTTGGCTCGCACATTTTGGCGTGGCAAGTGTATTACGATGGTATTTTTGGATGCAATGGAATTCCATTCGAACTTTTGCCCACAGTTGGAGGAAGAGACGTTCTGAGAGGATTTCGTCAGGGAATGTATCGTGAGAATGTGTTGGCATTTGCTCAGGCAGAATATCGTCTTCCAATTTACAAGCGGCTCAAAGCGGCTGTTTTTTGCTCTGCCGGTGATGTAATGAATAGTACAGATTATAAGATTGACAAATTGAAAGTAGCTTACGGAGCGGGATTGCGTTATCGGTTGAATGATGCCCGTGTACATTTACGCGTCGATCTTGCGAAAAATAATTATGGTGATAAACTGCAGTTTTACATAACTGCAACAGAAGCTTTTTAGTGTGAAAGTTTATAAAGTTATTAAAGTTTATAAAGTCGGGTTCTTTATAAACTTTCAACTTTACAAACTTTATAAACTTCCAACTTTATAAACTCAATAATGAAAGGATTAGTCGTTAAAAATACAGGTAGCTGGTATCAGGTGAAAACGGATAGCGGAGAGTTGATTGATTGCAAGATCAAGGGTCAATTCCGTTTGCAGGAAATCCGTAGTACGAATCCTATTGCTGTAGGCGATTTTGTGGAGTTTGATGTGAACAACGAAGGTACTGCCCTGATTCACACAATTTGTGACCGAAAAAATTATATTGTTCGTCGTTCTTCTAACCTTTCGAAGCAATCGCACATTTTGGCTGCAAATCTGGATTTGGTCGCTCTGATTGTAACCATCAATTATCCCGAAACATCTACCATTTTTATCGATCGTTTTCTGGCAACGGCAGAGGCTTATCGCGTTCCGACATGTATCGTGTTTAATAAAATGGATCGATATTCAGAAGTGGAAACCGAATATCTGAATGGTTTAATGGCACTTTACGAATCGTTGGAGTATCCGGTTTTCAAAATATCGGCATTAAATTCAGAAAATATCGGAGAACTGGAAAATTTTCTGGTTGGCAAAACAACCTTGTTTTCCGGTAATTCGGGCGTAGGCAAATCGACACTGATCAATGCCATTGCTCCTGAATCGTTAGCTAAAACGGCAGAAATATCCTCTTATCACAATAAAGGAATGCATACTACTACTTTTTCGGAGATGTTTGAATTGCCATTAGGTGGACGGATAATAGACACTCCGGGAATTAAAGGATTCGGTACTTTCGATATGGAGAAAACTGAAATCGGACATTATTTTAAAGAAATATTTAAATTTTCCGCGTCATGCAAATTTGCCAACTGTACTCATGTGCATGAACCCGGCTGCGCTGTTCTCCCTGCCGTTGAGAATCATTGGATAAGCACTTCGCGTTATCAAAGCTATTTAAGTATTTTAAAAGACAGTACAGAAGGGAAATATCGTTAAAATGAATAATTTTACAAATTTTGCTATCAATTTATCCGAATTTTGCGCTGAATTAAAAATATATTAAATATATTTGCATAGGTTTTATAAAAAATTGTCACTCGCATACTAACTTCCAGATATAAATACTATGGCACAACATCAAATTGACAGGTTAGACAAAAAAATTCTACAGTTGATTTCTCAAGACGCTCGTATTCCGTTTTTAGAAGTAGCCCGGGAATGTAATGTTTCAGGAGCAGCCATTCACCAACGCATTCAGAAACTGAGAAACACCGGAATTATTAAAGGTTCCGAATTCGTAGTGGATACTTACAAAGTAGGATTCCAGACATGTGCTTACATTGGAATTATTTTGAGCGATATCAAAATGTTTAATGCTGTAGTAGAAGATTTAAAACAGATTCCAGAGGTAGTAGAATGTCATTATGCAACGGGTAAATATTCCATGTTCGTGAAAATTTACGCTAAAGATAACCGTCATCTGTTACACATTATTTTGGAGCGTCTTACATTGATTGCCGGTATTGCACATACCGAAACATTCCAGATTTCGCTGGACGAAATATTCCGTCGTCAGCTTTCGGTTTTCGAAATAGAATCGAGCATGGACGATGTTGTCGAAGAGGAGGAATAAAAATCAGTCTGATATTTTACTCGAAAGCGGTTTTACTTCATGAAGTAAAACCGCTTTTAGTTTGTAAGAAAGTTTATATTTCTACACTTTCCCTTTCAAAAATTTTCCGGTATAAGAAGTTGCGCATTCAACAACTTTCTCAGGCGTTCCTTCAAAAACGATATTGCCGCCTTTGTCACCTCCCTCAGGACCAATGTCAATAAGGTGATCGGCACATTTAATAACCTCGGTGTTGTGCTCGATAATAATTACCGTGTGTCCTTTCAATATCAATGCATCGAATGCTTTCAACAGCGTTTTGATATCGTGGAAATGAAGTCCGGTAGTTGGTTCGTCGAATACAAAAATAGTCGGTTCGGGTTTTTCGTTAGCCAGGAATGATGCAAGTTTAACGCGCTGACTTTCCCCACCTGACAACGTACTGGAAGATTGTCCCAGTTTTACATATCCTACACCTACGTCCTGCAGCGGTTTCAAACGTTTCACTATTTTTCGTTCGGTACTTCCGTCTTTCTGCGAGAAGAACTCGATGGCCTGATTTACGGTCATTTCCAATACATCGTAGATGTTAGCTCCGTTGTATGTTACTTCCAAAATATCATTTTTGAAACGCTTTCCGTGGCAGTGCTCGCACTCTAAAACCAAATCGGCCATGAACTGCATTTCGACCGTAACAGTTCCTTCTCCCTGACATTCCTCACAACGGCCACCTTCAGTGTTGAAAGAAAAAAATGAAGCGGAATAATTCATTTGTTTCGACAGTTGCTGATCGGCAAATAGTTTCCGAATTTCATCGTAAGCTTTTATGTAAGTCACCGGATTCGAACGCGAAGAACGTCCAATTGGGTTTTGGTCAACGAATTCAATATCTTTCGCCAAATGCATACTTCCGCTTAATGTACCGAATTGCCCGGTACGATCGGCAACACCTCCATAATGTTTTTTCAGTGCAGAATAAAATACATTTCGAACCAGCGATGATTTTCCCGAACCACTCACTCCGGTAACGACGGTCATAACATTCAGCGGGAATTTTACATTTATTCCTTTCAGGTTGTTCTCACGCGCACCAATCACCTCGATATAATTATTCCACTTTCTCCTGAATTTCGGAACATCGATGGTTTCTTTTCCCAATAGATATTTTAAAGTGTATGAATTCTCTATTCCGGCGAGTTCAGTTTCGTTTTTTTGCAAATTTTCAAAATCGGCAGTTCCATGAAAAACGACTTCCCCACCCAATCGACCGGCATTAGGTCCAATGTCGATGATATAATCGGCAGCTCGCATAATTTCTTCGTCGTGCTCTACAACCACTACAGTATTCCCCAAATCACGCAGCTGCTTCAGCACCTTTATCAGTAAATGCGTATCGCGAGAATGTAACCCGATGCTTGGTTCATCCAGAATATAAAGCGAGCCCACCAGACTACTTCCCAACGAAGTTGCCAGATTTATTCGCTGACTCTCACCGCCCGATAATGAATTGGACAGACGATTTAATGTCAGATAACCCAAGCCAACATCCATTAAGAACTGGATCCGGTTATTTATTTCTACCAGTAATCTTTTGGCGATTGCAGCATCATGTTCGTCCAACTCAATATTTTTGAAAAAATCGTCCAACTTATAAATTGACATCAATACCAGTTCGGAAATCGATTTTCCGGAAACACGAATATAATTCGCTTCCTTTTTCAATCGGCTACCGTGACATTCGGGACAAATCGTTTTTCCACGATAGCGCGCCAGCATTACACGGTACTGAATTTTATACTGGCCTGCTTCCAAATGTTTGAAAAAAGCATTTAATCCTTCGAAATATTGGTTTCCCGTCCACAACAATCGTCGCTGGTCATCCGTCAAATCGTAATATGGCTTATGAACCGGGAATCCAAATTTCGATGCTGTTCGGATAAGTTGGTTTTTCCATTCGCTCATTACTTCGCCTTTCCAGCAAACAACGGCGTCTTCGTAAATTGAAAGATTTTTATTCGGAATGACAAGATCTTCGTCGATGCCGATTACGCGTCCAAAACCTTCGCAAACAGGACATGCACCAATCGGACTATTAAAGCTAAACGTATGAACAGTTGGGGTTTCGAATTGCATTCCATCGGCTTCAAACTTCTTTGAAAAAGTCAGAAGTTCCACATCTTTTCCGTTGAATACTTTTAATAAACACGAACCGTTTCCTTCGTAAAATGCCGTTTCAACAGAGTCAGTCAAACGGCTGATTCCTTCCTGCGAATGATCGACTACCAAACGGTCGATAAGCAAATAGATTTCTTTTGATTTTATCGACTTTTCGTCTCCTTTCAGAACTTCAGCGATTTGTACAGTCTCGCCATTGATATCCAATCTGCTGAACCCTTGCAATTGCAGTCTGTTTAGTTGCTCAAAAGTTGTTTTTTCCGAGTTTTTGATCAACGGAGTCAGCACCATTATTCTGGTTTCGTCCGGATAAGCCATGGCGGCATCAATCACGTCCTGCGCTTCATGCTTTTTTACAATATCACCGGAAATGGGAGAATAAGTTACGCCAATTCGGGCATATAGCAATTTTATATATTCGTAAATTTCAGTAGAAGTCCCAACCGTTGAACGGGGATTTCGGGTATTTACTTTTTGCTCAATGGCAATTGCGGGTGGAATACCTTTAATATAATCAACTTCCGGTTTGCTCATTCGCCCTAAAAACTGACGGGCATAAGCAGAGAGGCTTTCCACATAGCGTCGTTGTCCTTCGGCATAAAGCGTATCGAATGCCAGCGAAGATTTTCCGGAACCAGACAAGCCGGTAATCACCACCAGCTTGTTTCTCGGGATTTCAACATCAATATTTTTAAGATTATGAACTCGCGCTCCTTTTATTATAATATTACCTTGCTTCGACATCTTAACTCTATTCTCGGGTTTCACATTCAACGATTCAATTTTTTTGAACCTACAAAGATACAACATTAGTTATAATCAAATCTGAAAATAATCTGTTTTATCTTTATCAGACCTTAAACGAAAGTTAATCGTAGAAAGCTGTTCATGTCAATTATTTAGTTTGAATACGACTAAAATCGGTAAAAAACTAAAATTCCGACATTTTCTAACGTTAAAACCATAAAATTTAAAAATAATGTGTTGAAAATTTGGCTCGTACCAACTTGTTTTTGTTATTTTGCACCCGATTTCAACATAACATTGTCCTTTTCTGTTGTTTTAATGTATTTTTTTTAATGAAAAATGTTTATTTCTGATAGGTCCAAATTAACTACAATGTTTTATAACGAATCGTAAATCCTTAATTAATTTGAGTATGCCAAAAAATCTTGTCATTGTAGAGTCTCCGGCGAAAGCTAAAACCATTGAAAAATTTCTTGGGAAAGAATATCAGGTGATGTCCAGTTTCGGACATATTCGTGATATTGCTGAGAAGGGAATGGGGATTGATTTTGGTAATAATTATCAACCGCAATATGTGGTTTCTACTGACAAGAAAAAAACAGTTTCAGAATTAAAAAAAGCAAGTAAAGAAGCAGAAGTGATATGGCTCGCTTCCGATGAAGACCGTGAAGGAGAAGCCATTGCCTGGCACTTGTTCGAAGAGCTTAAATTAAAAAAAGAAAATACCCGCCGAATTGTTTTTCACGAAATTACCAAAGATGCCATTCTTCACGCTATCGAAAATCCACGTGATATCGATGTCAATTTGGTAGATGCGCAACAGGCTCGCCGTGTTTTAGATCGTATTGTTGGATTTGAATTGTCACCGGTATTGTGGCGTAAAGTACGTCCATCTCTTTCGGCCGGACGTGTACAATCAGTAGCTGTACGTCTTATCGTGGAACGCGAACGTGAAATCAATCAGTTTGTCCCAGAAGCTTCGTATCGTGTCAATGCGATATTTACTTCCGTTGATAAAAACGGAAATCCAATAGAATTAAAAGCAGAACTTCAGCAGCGTTTTTCTACCAAAGAGGAAGCACTAGGTTTTCTGGAACAATGCAAAGATGCAGAGTTTAGTGTCGACAATATCGTTAAACGTCCTGCCAAGAAATCACCGGCACCACCATTTACCACTTCCACATTACAACAGGAAGCTGCCCGTAAGCTCGGTTATTCGGTGGCACAAACCATGCAGATTGCTCAACGGCTTTACGAAGCAGGGAAAATAACTTACATGCGTACCGACTCCGTAAATCTGTCGGACTTGGCTTTGGGAACTTCGAAAGCTGAAATTATTAGCATGGCCGGCGAAAAATACGTTCATATCCGTAAATTCAATACCAAAACAAAAGGTGCTCAGGAGGCTCACGAAGCCATTCGTCCAACTTACATGAATGCGCATACCGTTGATGGAACAGCGCAGGAGAAAAAACTTTATGAGTTGATTTGGAAACGTACTATTGCTTCTCAAATGGCGGATGCCGAACTCGAAAAAACCTCAATTTACATATCTGTTTCAGATAATAATTTGCAATTTGTGGCTTCTGGTGAAGTTATCGTTTTTGACGGATTTCTGAAAGTTTATCTAGAATCGACTGACGATGATACGGATTCGGAAAACGAAGGACTGCTTCCTGCAATGAAAAAGGGAGAAAAGCTTACAGCAGAAGAAATTGTTGCGCAACAGCGCTTTTCGCAGAAACCACCACGCTACAGCGAAGCAAGTTTAGTGCGTAAGCTGGAAGAATTGGGTATCGGACGTCCATCTACTTATGCACCAACAATTTCTACCATACAAAATCGTTCCTATGTAGAAAAAGGTGACCGTACAGCCGAAAAACGCCAGTATAATGTTCTGAAGCTCAAAGCAGGAAAGATCAGTGATAAAATAAAAGAAGAAAATACCGGAGCGGAAAAATCAAAATTGTTCCCAACGGATATTGGTACAGTGGTTAACGATTTCCTTACTGATAATTTCCCAAGCATTCTCAACTATAATTTTACGGCAGAAGTCGAGAAAGAATTCGACAGTATTGCCGAAGGAGATATTAAATGGACAAAATCCATTGATAAATTCTACAAAGAGTTTCACCCTATCGTAGAAGATACCATGAAAAATTCGGAACGTCAGGTGGGCGAGCGAGTTTTGGGTACTGATCCGAAAACAGGACGACAACTTTCGGTGAAAATTGGCAAATATGGTCCTATTGCACAAATAGGAACGGCAGAAGAGGAAGAAAAACCTGTATTTGCATCATTATTAAAGTCGCAATCTATCGAAAGTATCACCTTGGAAGAAGCTTTGGATTTATTTAAACTTCCACGTCAGGTCGGAGAATACGAAGGAAAAGTTATGACTGTAGCTATTGGTCGTTTTGGTCCTTATATCCGTCATGATTCCAGTTTCTATTCTCTCCCTAAAACTGACGATCCAATGGAAGTGTCAACCGAGAGAGCAATAGAGATTATTGAGGAAAAACGCGAAGTTGAAAGAAACAGATTAATAAAAACTCTGGGTGAAAATGGTGAAATTCAGGTCTTGAACGGACGTTTCGGGCCGTATTTTACTTTTGAGAATGCTAATTATAAGATTTTTCCAAAAGGAACTGACCCGTTAACTCTAACTTTTGAAAGATGTCAGGAACTGATTGCGGCACAACCTGAGGCTGCGGGAAAGAAAAAAGGATTCGCAAAAAAGAAAGCTGCGACTAAAACAGCTAAAACAGAAACAAAGGCGAAAACCACAAAGAAAAAATAAACATGACTTTTCAGCTTTTCAATACCGAATGGCTATTGGGTTGAAAAATAAAAGAAAAATCAAAGAATAGCAGAAATAATTATTGTCATATACAAGTTATAAAGGAATCGGAAAACAAAGCAACCGTCTGTTGTCTACTATATTTCGATCTTTGATCTCTGACTTTTAACTTGTAGCTAAATTCTTGTAACTACTTTATTATGAAAAAGCTGCTTATAATATCGAATTTTATCGTTTTATGTTTGTTGGCAACTGCCCAAAATCCATTTTCGTTAACCGAAGGGCAATCTGTATTGGTTTATTCGTTGCCCAAAACTGAGCTTTGTATTGAAATTGTTACTGAGAAAGTGACTGAAAACCCCGGAGTTTTCTATCGCTATTCTGAACGTTATCTGGCTACCGATAAAGTTATTACAGAGGAAAAGACTTCATACAAACTAAAGAATATTTCGGTAAAACCCCGTGCTATAGCTGATCCCAAAAGAACATATTCATTCGAACCAGCAAAGAAGACAAATCAATCCCATTTATTGGTTGACGAAAAAGGAATCTTGTGTGGTTTAAATATCCAGCTTCCGAAAGAAGAAAAAAAAGAAATAAACATTCGCAGAACAAAGATAGAGGATGATCCGTCGTCTGATTTGCTTCCATTGGGTGAAGAGTACATGATGGCAGGGAGCGAAGCGAAACTGGCAGAGGGAGCTGCTAAACAAATTTATCGCATCCGTGAGAGTCGTTTAGGGATACTCACTGCCGATGTGGAGCACTTACCACAAGATGGTTCTTCATTCAAAACGGTGTTAGATGGATTGAATAAAATGGAGAATCAGCTTACCGAACTTTTTGTGGGCAAAGTAACCCGCGAAATAAATACAACAACAATCTACTTTACTCCGGAGTCTTCTGTAAGCAAAGAGGTCTTGTTCCGCTTGTCTGCGTTTAACGGAATCGTTTCGAAAGATGATCTGAGTGGGAAACCTTTTTATATCAGTGTATCTCCAACATCTGTACCATCTGTAAGTGTAGATCCAAAAAGTAAAAAGGAAACAGCTGCTTTGTATTATGTCTTGCCAGCGTCGACAACTATTAATATTGGTGATGGAATTTCTACACTTTACAACGAGGTCTTAGACGTGCCTCAGTTAGGAAAAGTGATTCCTTTGTCGGCCGATTTTGTAGAACAATCAAATATAAAAATCAAATTCGATGCAAAAACAGGTCGACTTCTGAGCGTGGAATAGAAATAAAACTCCCCTATATTGCCTTTTTTTTCGTTTAATTACACTCAGAAAGCCCTGACTCCACTTTTTTTTTGAATATTTTTTAAATATATTGATATTTTTCAGGTTGTTATTTATTGTTGTTTTACTTAAATGATTATATTTGCATCCAACTTAATAAACTTCTCGAATTATTAACTAAAAACTATTTGAAATGGAAGAATTACTGAACAAAGTCAAAGCTGAATTTGATGCTTTCGCAAAAGATGCTAGTTTACAATCTGAAAAAGGAAACAAAGCTGCTGGAACACGCGCACGTAAAAGTTCTCTTGAACTTGAAAAAATGTTGAAAGAATTCAGAAAAGTATCTTTGGGCGAATCAAAGAAATAAGCATTGATTTCTTATCAAATTTTATTATTTAAGGGCATACCGTTGGTTGCCCTTAAATTTTTTAATACACTTGCTACTTTTGCATTTAATCTCATATTTTTCTCTAAGATGTTTTCCTGTTTAATTTTATCCTGAGATTTTATTGCTTATTTTTCTTTTTAAATATAAGTTAAATTTATTTTTCTATCTTTGAGCGCAAATCTGTAATAAGGCAATATGGAAATTCTCACAACCTTACCCAAAGAGCTTATCAATTTTGTATTGGTGGTCATTTTCTCGTTACTCATCGGACTTGAACAACGACGGCTTCATATCGATTTAGACTCCGATGCTCTTTTTGGAACTGACAGAACAATCACTCTTATTGGTATTCTGGGATTCATTTTGTACTCCATTATGCCAAGCAACATGTTACTTTTTATTGGTGG